>CAZYLX010000122.1:0-7873 GCA_964648595.1 uncultured Acidimicrobiaceae bacterium | reverse complement strand
CCAAACCCGGGGTTCGTCACCCTCAGTTTCGACCTTCTCAGCCCCCGGTTGCGCCGGTCCTGATGCTCAGTGCTCATGCGGTCGTACTCATCGGACCTGGCGCATCACCCGGCGAGCACAATCTCGGTCCAGCGCTGTGTCCAGTCGAGACGTCCGGCTTCGATCTCGGCCGGCGTCATCGTGATCGGGTCGTCTGCCAGCGGCCCGAACTCGACGAACACTGCGGGAAGCTCAACCGTCTCGTTGGCGGGGTACACGAACATGTTCAGCGGAACGTCGGCCTGGAAGGTCGGCGACAACATGAAGTCGACCAGTGCCGCTGCTTCGCTGGGGTGCTCGGTACCAGCGAGGATGCCGGCGAACTCGATCTGACGGAAGCATGAATCGGTCAGCACACCGGTGGGAGCGACGTCAACCGGCGGATCCGCGAAGATAACCTCGGCGGGCGGCGACGACGCATACGAGGTCACCAACGCCGACGAGCCGCCACCAGCGACGAAGTCGCCGTAGTACGCCTCGCTCCATCCAGACGAGATGGTGACACCGCCATCGACCAGTTCCTGCCAATAGGCCTCCCACCCATCCTCACCGAACCGAGCGATCGTCGCGAGCAGGAACGCGAACCCTGGCGACGAGCTCTCGGGGTTCATCGTGACGAAGGCTTCGGCGTAGCCCGGCAGGTCTTCGAGTGACGCCGGAGGTGGGCCATCAAGTGCGTCGATCCAGTAGTTGACGCAGACATCGCTCACGTCGATCGGTGTGACTCGATACTCGGCGTCGAGCTCGAGCTCATCGGCGACGTCAACCAGCCCGGGTGATTCGTGGGGGACGAAGAGATCGGCGTCGAGTCCCCGCTGAAGGAACGTGTTGTCGATGCCGAAGAGCACGTCACCTTCAGGCGAGCCAGCAGTGAGGACCGCTCGGGACACGACCTCACCAGCGTCACCGGCGGAGATGACGTCGACGGAAACACCCGTCTGGTCGGTGAACGCTTCGAAGATGCCATCCGACACAACGAACGAATCATGGGTGACAAGGGTGATGGTCACGGCCTCGAGGTTGGTCGTGTCGATCTCGACCCCAGCGTCGGCCGTCGCATCGCCGCCGCACGCTGCGGCGGCCAGGCCGAGCGACACCAGAACGGACAGAGGACGAGCGATTCGCAGTCTCATGAGTGCCTTCCTTGCGCTGGAATTATCCAGATCAGGTTCACGGGTCGGCGGTAGTGACGTTGGACCGAAGCCCTGCTGCCCGACCGCCCTCTCAGCCCGACTCCTCGAGCTCCCCGGCGTATGTTGTTTCCGTAAGACTACGCCGAGGCCGACCGAAGGACGACACATCTTGCGCTGGGGAATCGTCGGAACAAGCTTCATCTCTCGCACGGTCGTGCAGGCAATCCACGCATCTGACGGCTCTGAGGTACACACCGTTGTCGGCCGCGATCCGGGCCGGCTCGCAGCGTTCGCTGATGACTTCGCCGTCCCACACGCCACCACCGACCTCGACACCATGCTCGGTGATCCCGATATCGATGTTGTGTACATCGGGCTCCCCAACCACAAGCACCACGAAGCAACGATTGCCGCTTCGAACGCGGGCAAGGCAGTGTTGTCGGAGAAGTCGCTGACCACGACCCTCGCCGATGCCGAGGCCCTCACCAGCGCCGTTGCCGGCAACGCCACCTTCTTCGTCGAGGGCTTGATGTACCTGACCCACCCCTTGTATCGCACGGTCGTTGATGTGTTGTCCGACGGACGGCTGGGAACGCTGCAC
Source organism: uncultured Acidimicrobiaceae bacterium (assembly GCA_964648595.1). Classification (GTDB taxonomy): domain Bacteria; phylum Actinomycetota; class Acidimicrobiia; order Acidimicrobiales; family SZUA-35; genus SZUA-35. The sequence continues at coordinate 6,100 of CAZYLX010000122.1, read as the reverse complement.
TCGGTCTCGGGCCGCTACGCGGCCCCGATCGCTGAGACTGTCAACGCCGAGGGGCGAGGCACGATCTACAACCTCGGCTGCTATCCGTGTCACTTCTCCACCTGGTGATGCAGACCATGTGCGGTCCTGGTGCGTTCGCAGATCACGAGCTGGCGGGATTCGGCAATCCAACGGCCCGTGACGGCACGATCGCCGATGCCGTCCTGAGCGCGCGATTCGGGAACGGAGTCCTGGCAACGGTGCACTCGGCCGACACCGTCGGCATGGCTCACGATTTCTGCATCACGGGAGGCAACGGCGTGCTGTGTTTCGAGACAAACCCTTGGCTTCCGCTCGGCGGCCGCAACGAACTCACGTGGCTGCCGTTCGACGGCGAACCCGAGCCGATCGTGGTCGACGATGACCACGACGTCTTTTTCCACCAGATCAAGTTGGTCGAGCGATGCCTCGCAGAAGGACGAACCGAAGCACCGAGACCGTCGCCTCGACTCAACGACTCGCTCGAGATCATGACGATGCTCACGGCGTGGGAAGTGGCCTGCTTCGGCTGAACGACAGAGATCGAGCTCGGCCTTCTACCCTCCCGACCATGAGCACTCTCATGGTGTCCCATCGACACAACGCCCGCCGAGGCATTCGAGCGCTGGCGAGCATCCTGGCCGCCGGCATCGTCGCCGCCTCATGTTCGAGCGACGGCGAGGTCGAAGCCGCAGCCGACGAACCAACAACAACGAGTGCCGGCGACGCCGCCGAGGCAACGGACACCACAGACACCAGGACCGACGCCGCTGGAGCCGCGAGCTACCAGATCGACATTTGGGCCGACAACTGGATGGCCGTCTACATCAACGGCGAACTCATTGGAGAAGATTCGATCTCCATCACGACCGAGCGATCCTTCAACAAGGAGAGCTTTGTCTTCGAAGCGGCCGCCCCCTTCACCATCGCCATCGAAGCCAAAGACTTCAAAGAGACCGACTCCGGGATCGAATACATCGGCGACGGCAACCAGCAGATGGGTGACGGCGGGCTGATCGCTCAGGTCAGCAACACCGAGACCGGTGAAGTGGTGGCCGTCACCGGCGCCAGCTGGCAGACCCTTGTCGTCCACCGGGCTCCGCTGAACACCGACTGCGAGAAGGACAGCGATCCCGACACGGCGTGCGAGTTCGAGATCGCCGAAACGCCGGCTGGCTGGACCAGCGCCGACTTCGACGACTCGGCATGGAGCGGCGCCACTGAGTGGTCGGCGAACGATGTCGGGCCAAAGGACGGCTACGACGAGATCTCTTGGGACGCCAACGCTCAACTGGTCTGGGGGACCGACCTCGAGGTCGACAACACCGTGCTTCTTCGGTTCACGGTCACCGGCTGACATCGTCGATGCTCTCCAAAGAAATCCCTTGCACCTGCCGTGGCGTGAGGTTCTACCTTCAGCCACATGACATCGACGGCAACTCCTGAAGAGCGAAAGATCGGCGACCTGGCGGATGCCACGGGCGTGACGGTCCGCACCCTTCGCTACTACGAGGAAATCGGGTTGCTGGTGCCGTCCTCTCGGACGCCTACCGGCCATCGCCTGTACGGCCAGGCCGAAGTCGAGCGTTTGTACCGCATCTGCTCACTGCGTCAGCTCGGCATGCCGCTCGACGGCGTTCGCAGCTCGTTGGAGGAGAACGGCGGACGCATTGCCGCAGCAATCTCGGACCACCTTGCTGATCTCGATCAGCGCCTGGCAACCGAGAACCGACTGCGCGCTCGTCTTGCTCGTCTGGTCGGAACGCTCGATGCCGGTGCCGAACCCACCAATGAACTCATCAACGTCCTGGAGGACATGAACATGTTGGAAGCAACGATCGACCGCCCCATCGCCACCCTCGTCTACCGAGACGTCGCAGCAGCCCTCGAACACCTCACCACCGTGTTCGGCCTCGGCCCTGGCGAGCTCACCACGGACCCAGATGGCAACGTCGTGCATGGTGAAGTCGAGGCCGGCTCCGGAACGATCTGGCTTCACCCCGAATCGCCGGACTTCAAGTTGGCATCGCCGATGGCACACGACAGCTCGACCGCCAGCATGGTGGTCATTGTCGACGACGTCGACAAGCACCACGAGCTGGCCGTCGCCAACGGAGCCGCGGTCCGATACGAACCAGTCGACCAGCCATACGGCTACCGCGAGTACGGAGCGGTCGACGTCGATGGTCACCTGTGGTCGTTCATGAAGCCTCTCGAGAGCTGACTGCGGCACGGGCTGACCGGCAAGATGGCAAGCCGGGTTGCGCTGATCCGCGAGAGAGCGATCGCTCAGGTCGCAATCGGCGCGACGGTCGCACGCAACACGCCGACGAGATCGATCGGCGCGAGTGCGATCTCCAAGCCCCGACGTCCGCCGCTGACGTGGACTTCGTCGAGCACCTCACACAGCTCATCGACGAATGTGGGCAACGGCTTGCGTTGGCCGAGCGGGGAGATACCGCCGAGGACGTACCCCGTCGTCTTCTCGGCAACAGCGGAGTCCGCCATGACCGCCTTCTTGCCACCAGCGACTCTGGCCAGCGCCTTGAGGTCGAGCATCCCACCGACGGAAACACAGGCCACAACGAGTGCCCCGTCGACGGCAACAAGCAGCGTCTTGAAAACACTGTCCGGTTCCAGACCGAGAGCCTCCGCTGCCTCCAGCCCGTAGCCCGACGTCGCTGGATCATGGTCGTAACTGACCGTGCGATAGCTGATCCCGAGTCGATCGAGCTGCTTCGTTGCCGGAGTCATGCCTCGGCCCGAGTACAGCCGCTGGGTCGATGCAACACCGATCAGCTACGGCGAACGGTTGGCCCGTCAGCAGAGTCTTCGACGATCCATCCTTCGGCCAGAAGCTCGTCACGCAGACCATCAGCCAGAGCGAAGTCCTTCGCCGCCTTTGCTTCGGTGCGAGCGACGACCTTCGCCAGCACCTCGGCGGGTGTGTCGTCGGCCTCGGAGCCATCGTCGAGTTCCAACCCGAGCGCACCGGCGATCTCCCTCACGGTGGCGGAGACGACACCAGCACCGTTTTCATTGCCGGCGTCGAGCAACGAGTTGCCTTCCCGGACCTGGCGGAACAACAAATCGGTGGCAGCTGGGCTGTCGAAGTCGTCATCCATCACAGCCCGGAACTGGTCGAGCAGAGCCGCGTCGGCCTGGCCGGCGAGCGACGCTGTCCGGCGGGCGAACGTGTCGAGCCGCCCCATCGCCACACCGCGCTCACTCATCGTTGCATCGGTGACCTCGATCGGTGACCGATAGTGCGATTGCAGAACAAGGAGGCGATAGGCGCGAGGGTCGTACTGTTCCGCCAGGTCGAGGAGGTTCTTCACGTTCCCCAACGACTTCGACATCTTCTCGCCTTCCATCTCGACGAAGCCGTTGTGCATCCAATGAGTGACGAACGTCTTGCCGTCGGCGACCGCCTGGGCCCGCTCGTTCTCGTGGTGAGGGAACGTGAGATCGAGGCCGCCGCCATGAATGTCGAAGCCCTCACCGAGCAAGTCGAGGCTCATCACGACGCATTCGGTGTGCCAGCCAGGACGTCCAGCCCCCCACGGCGACGGCCATGATGGCTCGCCCTCCTTCGCCAGCTTCCAGAGCGCAAAGTCGCCTGGGTGTCGTTTCTCGGCACCAACCACCGTTCGGTCGCCACCACCCTCGATCAGCTGGTCGAGCGATTGGTGGGCCAGCAGGCCGTAGCCTTCGACGGTCTCGACCGAGAGATAGACACCGTCGGCCGTGGCGTACGCCTTGTCGTCGTTGACCAATCGTTCGATGAGGTCGACCATGCCGTCGACGTAGTCGGTGGCATGCGGGGTCTGATCAGGCCGGAGCACATCGAGCGCGTCCATGGCCTGCCACCAGATCGACTCGCACTTCACTGCGATCTCAGCTGCGTCGCGACCTTCTCGATTGGCTCGGTTGATGATCTGGTCGTCGATGTCGGTGATGTTCGAGACGAACGTGACGTCAAGGCCCGACCATGCGAGATAACGCCGAATGACATCGAACACCAGGGTCATGCGGCCGTGGCCAATGTGGGGCGGGCCGTAAACCGTTGGCCCGCAGACGTACATCGACACCTTGCCCGGATTCCGCAACTGAAGCGGAACCACCTTCTTCTGAGCGGTGTCGTAGAGCTGGATCATGGCAGCGAGCGTAGGCGTCGCACGGCCACCACCAGTTGGAGAGAAGGGACGGGTTGCCGTCAGCGAGGTGGCGGGGGTGTCGATGTCTTGAAGCTCGGATCGTCCGACGCGTCACGAGGTGGCGGCATCAAACGCTCGCCTGGCTTCCACCGGCGTTTGTCGAATTGGCCTGGCGATCGACTCACAGCCAGCGCCAAGCCGACGATCCCGACCACGGCCAGCACCAGCGCCAGCGGCACGAGCAGCCAGTTCACATTCGTGTTCGCGTCGGACAAGAGAGCAACGACGAAAGCGGTCAGGGCAGATCCGGCAGCGACAACCGCCAACCCGAGCAAGACACCTCGATAGACCTCCCCGTCAACGACCCCCGACCGACGTTCGGCAAACGAGAGCCGAACGGCATCACCAAACGCCAGGAGGATCACACCAGCCATTGCCCACGGAACGGCGCCGTCGAGAGACAAACGGTTGATGGCCAAGCCCAATGCCATCAACAAGAACACTCCGCTGAACATGGCCATGCTGTGTCCGCCGGTCTCGATCGTGATCATCACCAACAACGCACCGATCAACGCCACGAAGAACATGCCAATGGGGTGTGTCCCGAGCGTGGCAACGATCGACGTGACAACAACGATCAAGATGGCGGCGAGAGCCGGAGCGGTCGAAAAGGCCTCGAGCCGACGCTTCATCGGCCTGCTCGCAGACGACCACCGCTCGCAGCAAGCCGCCGAATCACCGGTTCGAGCGCAGAAGATGGATCCCAGGGAACCACCAGCACACCGACATGGCCCAGACGGCGTCGCGTGATTTCGTTCTCGATCGTGAAGATCCGCATCGCCGTGCCCGAGACGTCGCCAGTTGGCAGCGAGTCCGGCCGAATCACGATGACTTGATTGCCGCGCCGCCGCAGCCGCGTGAGATCGTCGATCACAACCGGAGACAGCAGCGGGCTGATGGCCAGGATGGTCGCGTTCTTCGGAATGGCCAGCGGTGACGTCGACTCGAACAGGCCGACCACGGGCGCCGTTGTTGTCGCAAGGAGGGTGTCAACGATCGTGTGCCGAGCTCGTCGGCCAACCGATGGCTCGAGCCAGCGAACCCCTGTGCTCCGCCCGACAACCCCGACCCGGTCCATCGAACGCAGATGGCGATTGGCCAGTGCCATGCACGCGGTCACCGTCCACCGAAGCGTTGACTCGTTGCCATCACCGATGTCCTGAACAGCGTCGACGTAGACGACCACGTCCGATGCTTCTTCGACGTGCCGCTCGGCCACCATCGGCTCACCCCGACGGGCCGACAGACGAGGGTGTACGGCCCGCAACGGATCACCGCGCCGGAAGGGTCGGATTTCGGCAAGCTCGGTACCCGAACCACGACGAATACTGCGATGGTCGCCGGTGATCTGGCGAGGTTGGTCGAGAGGCGCCAATCGCACGAGCTTCTCGGTAGGTGGATGTACGCGAATCGGTGTGGCGATCAGGACGTGCTGCACGCTCTCGGTCAGGCCGAAGCGGTCGCGACTCACGACGGTCAACCAGTCCGGCCGACTCACCCCCCATTGCAGAAGCCGAAGGCCGACCCGGAAGTCTCGGCGACCCTCGATCGCCGTGACACGACGCAGAGTGTCGACGGCCTCGATGGTGGAAGGCACCTGGACCTCCAACTCCACCCAGGGAACGGGCCGAGGGGCGAAGACTTCGATGTCAAGCCAGATCTCGTCTCCTTCGATGGCCCGCTCTGTCGACGGCTGCGCACGCAACACCCTCACCACTGGCCACCATCCCTCGGCGACCGAGGCGACAAGCACGATGAGGAAGGGAAGCCCGAGCGCCAGCAATCCAACCTCACCAGCCAGGAAGCCTCCGACCAATCCGAACGATGCCGCGATCAGACAGACCCAGAAACGATACGTGAGGTGC
>CAZYLX010000121.1:0-7890 GCA_964648595.1 uncultured Acidimicrobiaceae bacterium | reverse complement strand
TGGATCGACGAAGCAGTCGCCCATGCCCGCGGTCTCGCCGACGGCGCATTCGAATTGATCGCGGCGCGCGAAGGCATGGAGCTTCGGTCGGGCCACGACGCCCTTCTCTAGCCCCAGCGACCGTGAGCGGGGATGCCAACAGGTACTACGCTCGGGCCTCATGAACGAGCCAGCACGCGATCAAGACCACATCGACCCGGGCGACTACCGACGCGTCCTCGGCCATTTCCCGACAGGAGTCACCGTGGTCACCGCAGTGACGAACGACGGCCCGATCGGAGTCGCTATCGGTTCGTTCGCTTCCATTTCGCTGGACCCGCCCCTCGTTGGTTTCTTCCTCGGTACGAGTTCGAGTAGCGGCGCCGGGATCGAAGAAGCTGGTCACTTCTGCGTCAACGTCCTCACCTCCGATCAGCTCGAACTCTGCGGGGTGATGGCGTCGAAGTCGCCGGACAAGTTTGTCGGTGTCTTGACGAGGGAAGCTCCGGTGAGCGGCGCTCCCGTTCTGCCCGGTGTCCACGCCATGATCGACTGTTCGCTCGAATCGGTCATCGAGCTTGGCGACCACAATCTGATTGTCGGCCGCGTTCAGCATCTCCATGCCGACGCCGAGGGCGAATCCGAGCCGATGGTGTTCCACAAGGGGCAGTACGGAACGTTCGGCTGATCGCACAATCGGATTCCGCGTGAGCAGATGATCCCGTGAGGCGCTTTCGAGGGTGAATCGGACGGCCCAATGTGGTTCGCTGAGGGCGTGGAGCAAACCATTCGAACCAATCAGCCGACGGGCGTCGCCATTGATCCGAAGTGGGGTCTCGTCGCGTCGCTTTCGTTGGCCGTCCTTTGGGCCTTCGCTCCCAGCGGGCTCTGGTTGCTGCTTTTCATCGGGATCATCGTGCTCTGCCACGAGGCCGGGCATCTGATCGTCGCTCGTCGAGCCGGCATGCGGCCGACCGAGTTCTTCTGGGGCTTCGGGCCCGAGATCGTCGCATTCGAACACAACGGTTGTCGCTATGGGGTGAAGGCGATCTTCCTCGGTGGCTACGTGAAGCTGCACGGCATGACCCCGACCTCCGAGCTGCCACAAGGATTCCCGGAGAGCGACACCTACCGAGGTGCTTCGCACGCCGGTCGATTGGCGACGATCTTGGCCGGGCCGGCGGTCAACCTGGTGATGGCTGTCATGGCCTTCACGGTCGCTGCCCGACTTTCTGGCGGATCGGTCGGCGGATCGATTCTGACGGGTTTCGACCATCTCTGGTTTGTCATCGCCGGTACCGGCGAGGCGCTGGCGACATGGGTGACGTCGATCGGAACGTACGCCGGATCGGTGTTCGACACGTCTGGAGCGACCGAGGCTCCAGTTCGGTTCATGTCACCGGTTTCACAAGCCAAAGTGACCGGGGGTGCTGTTGCTGACGGTTGGGTCACGTCACTGCGGTGGTTCGGCATCTTGTCGTGTGCGATCGGAGCGGTGAACTTGCTCCCGCTTCCACCACTCGACGGCGCCCATGCGCTGGTCGCAGCCTCCGAGTGGCTGAGTCAGAAGCTCCGACGCGATGAGTCGGTGCGAGTTGACGTCCGCCGCCTCGAGCCGTTGGCCTATCTCACCGTGTTTGTGCTCGTTGGTCTGTCGCTCAGTGCGTTGGTGCTCGACCTTCGTGACGTCGGCATCGGCTGATCTCGGAGTCGTCGGCATCAAGCAGTAGGTTCTGCCGCCATGCCCATCTACGCACTCGGCGACGTCGAGCCCCAGATCCACGACACCGCATTCGTTCATCCCGATGCTGTTGTGATCGGCGACGTTCGGATTGGCGCCGGTTCGTCGATCTGGCCGTGCGCGGTTCTGCGGGGAGACGGCGGCTACATCTCGGTCGGGGAACGCTCATCGATCCAGGACGGTTCGGTGCTGCACACCACGCCGGAGGATCCAACCGTCGTTGGTGATGACTGCCTCGTCGGGCACATCGTGCACCTCGAAGGTTGCACCCTCGAGAACGGCTCGTTCGTTGGCAACGGAGCCATCGTGCTGCATCGGGTGATCGTGCGATCCGGTGGCCTCGTCGGGGCGAATGCCGTTGTGAACAACGACGTCGAGGTGCCGAGCGGCGCGATGGCCTTGGGTATTCCGGCCAAGATCCGGCCCGATGCTGTTCGGCCCGGCATGATCGAAGACGGCGTCGCCGCCTACGTCGAGCGGGCTCAGTTCTTCAAGCAGAACCTTCGCCGCCTCGACTGATCGGAACCAACGCCTTCGTCTGTGCGTTGGGACAGTCCGGGACGACGAGGAACCCTTGGGGCTGGTCCGGAATTTCCGGCTAGCGGTCGTAGCCCGGCGAGAGTCGATCGTGGCCTCGTTCAACCGGCGCGTGAGACCTCGCAGGGGTTTGTTACTATCTGCGTAGGAGAAATTATCTCAGGAGGGCATCTTCGTGTCTGTGACCGGCCTCGATCTCGGCAAGTACAAGCTCGGCTGGAGCGATGAAGAGGACTACGTCTTCAAGCCGCAAAAGGGTCTGAACGAAGAGATCCTCCGCGAAATGTCGTGGATGAAGGGCGAGCCAGACTGGATGCTCGACTACCGCCTCAAGAGCTACAAAGCGTTCAACAAGCGCCCGATGCCCAATTGGGGCGGCGACACCTCCGAGATCTTCTTCGACGACATCTTCTATTACATCAAGCCGACCGATGGCCAGGTCGACTCCTGGGACGACCTGCCAGACGCCATCAAGGACACCTACGAAAAGCTGGGCATCCCCGAGGCCGAGCGAAAGTACCTCGCCGGCGTCACCGCTCAGTACGAATCCGAGGTCGTCTTCCACCGCAACCGGGAAGACCTCGAGAAGCAGGGTGTGTTGTTCACCGACATGGACACTGCGCTTCGCGAGTATCCCGAGCTCGTCAAGAAGTACTTCGGCAAGATCATCCCACCGAACGACAACAAGTTCTCGGCCCTCAACACCTCGGTGTGGTCCGGTGGCTCGTTCATCTACGTCCCGCCGGGTGTCGAGGTCGATATGCCGCTCCAGGCCTACTTCCGGATCAACGCCGAGAACATGGGTCAGTTCGAGCGCACCCTCATCATCGCCGACGAGGGTTCGAAGGTGCACTACATCGAGGGCTGCTCGGCCCCGGTCTACACCTCCGACTCCTTGCACTCCGCTGTGGTCGAGATCGTCGTGAAGCCGAACGCTCACGTCACATACACGACCATCCAGAACTGGTCGTCCAACGTCTTCAACCTCGTCACCAAGCGGGCGTGGGTGGAAGAAGAAGGCCACATGGAGTGGATCGACGGCAACATCGGTAGCCGCCTCACCATGAAGTACCCGGCCGTCTACCTCGCCGGCCAAAAGGCCACGGGTGAAGTGCTTTCGGTTGCCTATGCCGGCAAGGGTCAGCACCAGGACACCGGTGCCAAGATGGTGCACCTCGCCCCAGAGACCACGTCGAAGATTGTTTCGAAGTCGATCTCGAAAGACGGTGGACGCTCGAGCTATCGCGGTCTCGTCCGAGTCGAAGACGATGCCTATGGCTGCAAGAGCCATGTTCAGTGTGACGCGCTGATCCTCGACGAGGATTCCATCTCCGACACCTACCCCTACATGGAGATCGGTTCGGCCGACGCCCAGATCGGTCACGAGGCCACGGTCTCCAAGGTTGCCGACGAGCAGCTCTTCTATCTCATGAGCCGTGGGCTCTCCGAAGAGCAGGCCATCGGCATGGTCGTGAACGGATTCATCGAGCCGGTCACTCGCACGCTGCCCATGGAGTACGCCGTCGAGTGGAGCCGCCTGATCGAGCTGCAAATGGAGGGCTCGGTCGGCTGAAACCCTTCGGCCCTGGCGGGCCTTCGGGTTTCTTGGAGTTGTTCGCTGGGGCTCACAACGTCCGCCTCGCACATTCTCATGGCAACGGTTGAGCTGCGACCCGGTTGCGCTGCGGCGGACTTCGTCCGAGGTCCTCGCTTCACCGGGTCTTCGCTCGGCCGCTGGCGCGTCTTGTCTCGACTCGCGAACAGCTCGCCGTTGTGTCGCCTCGCTCGCGAACGCAGGGGACGTTGTGCCCTGATGTCCTCTTGGTGAACAGCGGATCATTTCTCTCTGAACACAAATTGTCGCAGGGTGTCGCCTTCTGGCGAAGTTTGGGGCAATATGTGCCGGTTCGCTGAGCTCTGCCCAGCGTCGAGGCTTTCCAGCCATAACCTAATCAAGGGGAGAAACACATATGCCTGACAACCAGGTACAGCAATCACCGAGTCCGTCCGAGGTCGGATTCCACCTCCACCGCCGCAGCGTGCTCAAGGGCGCAGCCGCAGTCGGTGGCGTTGCCGCATTCGGTGCGCTTGCCGCAGCCTGCGGCAGCGACGACGACGAGACGAGCGCGGGTTCAGGTGACGGTGACGGTGCCGCTGCTGCCGCTTCGGGCACCGTCCGGGTTGGCTCGAACTACTCTGACGCGAAGCCAAACGAGGCTTTGAAAGCCGTCCTCGACGGCTTCCCCAACAAGGACGTCACGATCGAGCTCAACGAGGTGGATCACACCACCTATCAGGAGCAGATCGTTGCCTACATGCAGGATCCACCGGACGATGTTGCTCCGTGGTTCGCGTCCTTCCGCCTCGTTCCGCTGGCCTCGACCGGCCTTCTCCTCGACCTCAGCGATGTCTGGACCGACAGCCTCGATTCCGTTCTTTCTGAAGGCTTCAAGGGTGCGTCGACCTATGACGGCAAGCAGTACCTCGTTCCGTGGACGTTCTACTCGTGGGGCATCCACTACCGCAAGAGCGTCTGGGAATCGCTTGGTGCTACGCCTCCGGAGACCTGGGAAGAGCTCCTCACTCTGTGCGAAACGCTGCAAGCGGCCGGGGTCACCCCCTTCTCGTTCGGCAATGACGGCCGCTGGCCTGCCATGGGCACGTTCGATCAGTTGAACTTCCGCCTCAACGGTTACCAGTACCACGTCGACCTCGTTGCCGGCAAGGAGAGCTGGACCGATCAGCGGACCAAGGACGTCTTCGAGCGTTGGGCCACGTTGCTTCCGTACCACCAGGCCGACCCGAACGGTCGTACATGGCAGGATGCGGCCACCGCGCTGGTCACCAGTGAAACCGCCATGATGACCATCGGCAACTTCGTCGGAGACCTCTTCCCGAACGAAGATCTCGAGGATCTCGACTTCTTCCCGTTCCCGACGCTCAACGACGAGCACGGCCAGGACACGGTCGAGGCACCGATCGATGGATGGGTCGTGGTTGCCGAGCCCAAGAACGAGGCAGGCGCCAAGGAAGTTGCTGCCCACATGGGAACAGCGCTCGCGCAGGACACCTTCCTGTCGATCGCCCCGGGTGTCCAGGCACCGAACGACAATGTGGACACCAGTGCCTACAACGCGTTGCAAACCAAGTCGGCCAATCTGGTGCAGGGAGCCAAGCACGTCACCCAGTTCCTCGACCGTGACACGCTGCCGGCGGTCGCCACCGAGGCCGGTGAGGCCTTCGCCGACTTCTTCGCCAACCCGGAGAACATCGACGCGATTCTGGAAGACCTCCAGGGCAAGGCTGAAGCACTGCTGGCAGAGTGAGTCTGAAGCACTGCTGGGCTGATGCTTCTTGCGTCAGCCTCGATAGTTGGTGAACACTGCTGGGGCCCCACCGACAGGTGGGGCCCCACCAACAACCAGGGGGATACTGTGACGACGGCAACGCCGCCCGCAACTGACGATCAAGCGCCGACGTCGGGTTCGACCGATAAGCCGGTGAAGAAGCGCCGAAAGTCGCAGTTTTCAGGTAAGGACCGGCGGGTCTTCCTGGCCATGGTCATCATTCCCACGACCATCCACGTAGCGATCGTGTGGATTCCCACGTTCTTGTCGATTGTCCTCTCGTTCACGAAATGGAACGGCATTCGCTTCAGCGATCTCAGCTGGGCCGGCCTCAAGAACTACGACGACATCATTCTCGGACCGTTCCAAGGGGACTTCCTGCAGGCCATGCTCAACAACGTGTGGTTGTTGGTGTTCCTCTTCTTCGGGCCGACCCTCCTCGGCATGCTCCTCGCCTATCTCCTCGACAAGGAACTCAAGGGCAGCCGGATCTACCAGAGCGTGTTTTACACACCGGTCGTGCTCTCGCTCGCCGTTGTCGGATTCATCTGGCAGAACGTCATCTACAATCAGCAACACGGTCTTGCGACCTTTGTCTTCGGTACCCGGGTTGCTGGAGAACTCCAACCGATCGACTGGTTGGGCAACCAAGAATTCTTGTTCGAATTCGGTGGCTACGGGCTCTCGAAGAACTTCCTCGCCATCCTTGCCGCCATGGCCTGGCGGCACACCGGCTACATCATGGTGCTGTATCTGGCCGGCATGAAGAGTGTTGATGCGTCCCTGCGTGAGTCGGCATCGCTCGATGGGTGCAACGAGTGGCAGACGTTCCGCCATGTCTTGTTCCCCACCCTCAAGCCGATCAACGTCATCATCGTTGTCATCACCGTCATCGAGGCACTCCGAGCTTTCGACATCGTGTATGTGCTGAACACGCCACGCAAGACTGAACTGCTGTCGATCCTCACCACCAACAACTTGATCGGTGAAGGAGCCGACAACATCGGCCGCGGATCGGCCTACGCAACGATGCTGTTCTTGCTCTGTATCGGCTTCGTGCTCTGGTACGTCACCAATCACTATCGCAACCAGGAGAACGCATCATGAGCGATAGCACTGCTGGAATGAATCAGACGACGGCGACGGCGGCGCTCGTCCCCAGGAAGAAACCCCTCAAACCCGGTCGGATCTTCCTCCACTTCTTCCTGATCGTGTTGGGCATCCTGTGGTCGCTCCCGTTGTTACTTTCGGTGTACTCGTCGTTCCGACCGTTCAGCGAGACCCTCAATGACGGGGTCCTCTCTTGGCCTGACACGTTCACCCTCGACAACTACACGGCCGCGCTCGATCAGGGCGACTTCTACGACAAGTACTGGAACACCGCGCTCATCCTGGTCCCGTCGCTGATCATCACCCTGTTTCTGGCGTCGATGATCGCTTTCGCAGCCAGTCGGTACTCGTGGCGGTTCAACATCTTCTTTCTGGTGCTGTTCACCGCAGGTAACTTGCTTCCGCAGCAGATCCTCGTCGCGCCGCTGTTCCAAGCGTTCCGTCGAATCCCCCTGCCGGACTTCATGTCGAACTCGGGGAGCCTGAACGGGTCGAACTGGGCGATCATCTTGTTGCACGTCGGCTTCCAGATGGGGTTCTGCACGTTCGTGTTGAGCAACTACATGAAGCTGCTTCCGAAGGAGCTCAACGAGGCCGCTGCGGTTGACGGGGCCAGCATGTGGACGGTGTATTCGAGGATCATCATGCCGCTCACCAGGCCGGCGCTCGCAGCGCTGGCGACGCTCGAGTTCGCCTGGATCTACAACGACTTCTTCTGGGCTGTCATCTTCGAACAACGAGGTGACGACCGGCCGATCACCTCGGCGCTGGCTAATCTCGGTGGCGAGTTCGTGACCGACACGAACGTGGTTGCTGCCGCGTCGATCTTCGTGATCATCCCGGTGATGATCGTGTACTTCGCCTTGCAGAAGCACTTCATCGCCGGTCTGACCCTCGGAGCAAACAAGGGGTAGGTGGTTCGCCCTCACCGTCGAGCTGAGCACCCTCCTGCTGCGGCGGCCTTCGGCCGACGTCCTCGCCTGGAGGGCGCCCCGCTCACCGGCGAGGGCTCTCCGCATGCTCGAGCGAGGGCGTTGGCTTCGAGTTGGCGGTGGAGCTTCGGCGGAGCGAGGACGTCGGCGAAGCCGCCGCAGCGAAGTGAAGCACCACCGCCAACGGTTCAGGTGAACGGGTGAGCGTTATCCCTGACCAGGGAGCTTGTCGGTCAAGCCCTTG
>CAZYLX010000120.1:0-7901 GCA_964648595.1 uncultured Acidimicrobiaceae bacterium | reverse complement strand
CATGCCCATGTCCGCCCAGAAGTACGGCAGGCCGTACGTGAGGCGTGCGGTGGCGGTGGCCGGCAGGCGGCCGGCTTCGAGCGACAGGAAATAGACGCCCGGGGTGCCATTGGGTCCCGTGACGTAGGTGCGGACGTTCGTCTCGCAGAAGACGCCGGCCCAGCCGGGCATGCGTCGACCGCCAGGAAATCCGACACGCATGAGGAAGGGAACCAGTCCGACATAGACGGCGCCGTCCTCCCACGGTTCTGCGGTGAGTCCGTCTGGAAGAAGACCCTGGATCGCGGTCGGATCGTATGGCCAGTGCATGAACGCCAGATCCTCCCACCACATCCGCATCACATCGCGTTCGACCCGCTCGGTTGGTACCGCTGGGTGGCGCTCGGGCTCGGTCAGCATTTGAGCTCGAGCGAGTCGCAGAGGAATTCGAGGAACGGCATCGTCTCTCGACAGCGGGCTTCGAACAGGTCGAGGAAGCCTGCCGACGTGATCTGTTTGTGCGTGAAGGAGGCCGTTGTCATGAAGTCCTTCCGTTTCAGATCATCGATGAGCGGATCCTCAGCATCGAAGCCTCGCGGTGGCCGCTTGAGGGAGTCGCCGGCCAGCTCGAACGAGCCGAGGTTGGACGTGACGTCGGTCCATCGTTCTCGGTGTTCGGCCATGAAGCCCCGAATCTGTTGCGCCACCTTTGGTTCCGGATGCCAGATGCCCGAGCCCATGAAGCACTGGCGAGGTTGGAGGTGGAGGTAGAAGCCGGGAGCATGAACGTCCTTGGCCCGCTCATGCCGAAAGTGCATGCCGGTGTGGATCTTGTACGGCGTCTTGTCCTTCGAGAACCGAGTGTCTCGATTGATCCGGAACAGGGACCCGCCGACCACCCTGGCGTTTGCTTCGAAGTGAGGGCTGATGGTCGCCAGTCGCGGGCGGAAGGATTCGATGAAGTCGAGGGCCGGCTCCTTGACGCTGTGTTCGTACCGTTTCTTGTTGGCCTTGAACCAGTCGCGCTCGTTGTGTGCCGCCAGATCGTTCAGGTAGGTGAACAGATCGGTATCGAAGGCCCTTGGCATCCACTCATGCTGTCACAGGCAGTCTTTAAGGTGTCGAGATGGACGCTGTGCTTGTGCTTGCTGTGCTGTTCGCTCTGGCGTGCGGGGTGTTGATCGGGCTGGTGGCGGGTGCGCGCTCTCGCGAGCGGCCCCTCATCGACGCCGACAGCCTGGCGGCGTTCGACTCGGCGGTGCATCAGCAGGTGCGATCGCACGCCGCAGTCCTGCAACAAGACCTTCGTCATGTCTCTGACCTCGTTGGGACCTTGCGCCAGGAACGAGCCGAACAGGACGGACGCCTCAGCGCAGGGCTGCGCCACACCATGGAAAGCACGGCTCGATTGGCCGATACGACCGGTCACCTCCAAGCGGCGCTTGCCTCGCCGAAGTCGCGGGGCCAGTGGGGCGAGCGCATGGCCGACGATGTGCTCACGGCTGCCGGGTTCGTTGAAGGCATCACGCACTCACGCCAGCTTCGTTCCGAAGCCGGAACGCTTCCCGACTACACGTTCCATCTTCCGAAGGGCCACGTCGTCCACATGGACGTCAAGTTTCCGATCGACAACTATCTTCGTTGGCTCGATGCAGATGAGATCGAACGTGACCTGTTTGCCAAACGGTTTCGCTCCGATGTGCGAAACCGAATCACCGAGCTGGGCGACCGAGGTTACATCGACCCTGCCAACACGGTCGACGAGCTATTGTTGTTCATCCCGAACGAGAGCGTGTTCGGCTTCGTTCATGAACACGATCCCGATCTCGTCGATTTCGCGTTGTCCAAGAAGGTGGTGCTCTGTTCGCCGACCAGCTTGTTCGCCGTGCTCGCCATCATTCGTCAGGCGGTCGACAATTTCCTGGTCGAGCGCCAGAGCGATGAGATCTTGGCCAGCGTTGCCGGCGTTCGCGAGCAATGGGACCGTTTCGGCGGCGCCATCGACAAGGTCGGCCGGAATCTGACTGCTGCCCAGCGAGCGATGGAGGAACTTGCTGGTCCCAGAAGTCGCCAGTTCGACCGCCAACTCGAACGGCTCGAAGGCGTCCGGGACCTCCACGGTGGTGAGTCCCAGCTGACGCTTCTGGAATGAGCTCACCCACGGACCGAAACGGGCAGGCGAGGGCGCCGTCGCAGCCCTACGCTGCCCGTCATGAGTACCCCGATCCTCGTGGCCGTTGCTTGGCCCTACGCATCCGGCCCACGGCATCTCGGCCACCTCGGCGGCGCGTATCTGCCGGCTGATGTCTTCGCCCGCTACCAACGGTTGGCCGGCAACGAGGTGTTGATGGTCAGTGGAAGTGACGTCCACGGCACACCGATCACGGTTCGAGCCGAGGCGGAGGGGGTCACGCCTCAAGACATCGTCGACCGCTACCACAACGAGATTCTGGCCAACTGGGACGCTGTTGGCATCTCGTGGGATCTCTACACCACGACCGGAACCGAGAACCACGCCGAGGTCACGCGTGACATGTTCATGAAGCAACTCGAGAACGGTCACATCGACAAGCGAATCTCCCAGCAGTTCTTCGACCCAGAAGCCAAACGATTCCTTCCAGATCGCTACGTCGAGGGCACCTGTCCCCACTGCGACTACGGCGAGGCCCGTGGCGACCAGTGCGACAATTGCGGTCGAACACTCGATGCCACTGATCTCATCGATCCTCGGTCGAACATTTCCGGCGCCACTCCTGAGCTACGCGACACCGAGCACTTTCACTACCGCTATTCCGATTTCGAAGGCCAGCTCGCCGAGTGGCTCGACACCCGGGAGGGTTGGCGTCCTCACGTCCTCAACTTCGCGAAGAGCTGGGTCAAGGAGGGCCTGCACGACCGAGCAATCACGCGCGACATCGAGTGGGGCATTGAGCTTCCCGTCGACGATCTCGGCCCAGGTAAGCGCATCTACGTCTGGTATGACGCGGTCATCGGTTATCTGTCGGCATCGAAGGAATGGGCAACAGCTTCCGGCGACCCCGATCGCTGGAAGCACTGGTGGCAGAACGACGAAGCCGAGTCTTACTACTTCATCGGCAAGGACAACGTGCCGTTCCACGCCGTGTTCTGGCCGGCGCAGCTGATGGGTTACGGCGGGCTCAACCTGCCGACGAACGTACCGGCAAACCAATACATCACGTTCGCCGGTGGGAAGGCGTCTGCCAGCAGAGGCATCGGTCTCACCGTCACCGAAGGACTCGAGAAGTTCGAACCCGACGCTCTTCGGTTTGCTCTGGCGGCATCGTTCCCGGAGCAATCCGACACCGAGATCAGCGAAGAGGAGATCGGGCGCCGCGTCAACGACGAGCTCGTCGCAACCTGGGGCAATCTGGTGAACCGCGTCCTCTCCATGGTCAACAAGAACTGTGAAGGAGCGATCCCCGAAGCGGCGGAGCGGACCCCGGAGGATGCATCACTGCTGGCGTCGATCGACACTGCCTTCGACACCGCGGCAGAGAACTTCGCGGCGGTCGAACTGCGGGCGGCACTTCGGACAGCGATGGCTGCCGCTCAGTCGGTCAACGCCTATCTCAACGCAACCGAGCCGTGGAAGGTCGTCAAGGTCGATCCGGGTCGCGGTGTTGCCATTCTCGAGGTAGCTCTCAGCGCCATCAACGGCGTGCGGGTGTTGTTCGCACCGTTCTTGCCGTTCACGACCGAACAGCTCAGCACGGTGCTCGGCCCGATCGAAGGCTGGGAGAGGCCACCGCTCGTGCCAGGAACACCTATCGACAAGCCGACGCCGCTGTTCGCAAAGGTGGAGTTCGAGTGAGAGGTGCGGTTCACGTGGGCAGAGCCGGGGGAGTGGGCCGTCAGATGAGAGATGCAGTCGGATGACTGAGGTAGGCCGATGAGTGAGGCAAGCACGCCGGGGTGGTTCGACAATCACTGCCATCTGACCAGCCTCGACACCGATCCGGTCACGGTTGTGGCTGATGCCTTCGAGGGTGGCGTCACTCGTCTCCTGACGGTGGGCTGCACGGTGGAAGACAGTGCTCGGGCGATCGAGATCGCCGCGGGATTCGAGAACGTGTGGGCGACGGCTGGGGTTCACCCCCACGAGGCAGAGGGTGGTATCGACGGGTTGGTCGATCTGCTCGACACCTCCTCAAACGCTTCTGCACAGGTCGTCGCTGTCGGTGAGTGCGGGCTCGACTACTACTACGACCATTCACCGCGAGCGGCTCAACGCAACGTGTTCGAAGCTCAGATCCAGCTGGCGTTCGAGCGAGAGCTCGCCCTCGTGATTCACACGCGTGAAGCTTGGGCCGACACGTTCGCGGTCCTCGACGACATAGGCACACCACCTCGCACGGTCTTTCATTGCTTCACCGGTGGGCCCGACGAGGCCGAGCAGTGCCTTGCCCGTGGCGCAAGTCTGAGTTTCAGCGGGATCGTGACGTTCCCGTCCGCTCAGGATCTTCGGGACGCCGCAATGATCACGCCACTTGATCGGTTGCTGGTGGAGACCGACTCGCCGTACCTCGCCCCGGTTCCCCATCGAGGCAAGAAGAACCGTCCGGCGTTGGTCTCGGTGGTTGGTGAGGCAGTCGCTGCCTTGCGGGGCTGGTCTCGTGACGAAACGGCGGCGGCCACGACCGGCAACGCCCTCGCTCTCTACGGCATCGCGACGGGGTCGACCACAGATTCGTGAGCCGTGGTGGACTGAGCACTCTTCGTGAGAACCGTGACGTTACGTCGCCCACGTGTTGCGGTTTGATGACGAGAGTCCTAAGGTTCTCCCTCGGTGAGTCCCCTCCGGCCCACAAGCACGTCATCTGCCCGTCATGCCATCTCGCCCATCGGCGTCATGTTGTGTGCCTTGGCGACCCTGCTGATGGTGCCGGTACTGCTTGCGTCCGGGGCCAGCAGCCAAGGCGACGAGATGGCAGTTGTTGCCGTCACCGACACGTCTAGCGCCAGCGACCTCGAAGCAGAGATCGAGATCGATGAGCTCTTCTCCGCTGGCGCTCGGGTCGAGGCCGTCCCCGAGGCTCCGGTTGCTGCGCCCGACGCCGACGAAGCCGCTCGCCGGCTGTCTGATGCCAGTGCGAATAGCGTTGGGTTCGGAGCAGCGCCTGACAGCGTGCCTGCCGAGCAACAGGCACTCGTGTCCGACGACGCTGCACGTTCCGACTTTGTCGTAGAAGCGCCGGCCAGCGCTCCCCAGGAGCCGGCCACCGTTTCCCCGACGACCGCGCCACCAGAAACTGCGGCTCCTTCAACGACGGTGCCAGACGTTGCTCCCGATGATGCTGTCGAGGATGACGCGGTTGTGGCAAACACCACAACAGCTCCAGCAGCCGAAGCACCCCAAGCGGTTGAGCCCGAGGCAGCGGCCCCCGAGTCGCCGGCATCATCAGCGCCCACGGCCGAGCAATGGGCCGCGTTGCGCCAATGCGAGGCGAGCGGCAACTACTCCATTGTGAGCTCGAACGGTCGGTATCACGGCGCTTACCAGTTCTATCAACCCACATGGGACGGTCTTGCCGCTCAACTCGGTCGGAACGATCTCATCGGCGTTGCGCCGAGTCAGGCTGCACCGGCAGATCAGGACGCGCTGGCGCTCTTGCTGTGGCAGCAACGGGGGAACCAGCCGTGGCCTCACTGCGGACGCCACCTCCCGGCCGGTTCCTGACTCGTTCGTCGAGTTCGTTCTGGCCACCCGTCTCACCCGGACCTCGATCCGAGCGCTCCTCGATCGACATGGCATCGATCCCAGCCGGGCGTTGGGCCAGAACTTTCTCTGTGATCCCGGAACGATCGACAAGATCGTCCGCCTTGCCGGCGTCCGTGCCGGTGATCATGTTGTCGAGATCGGCCCCGGACTCGGTTCGCTGACGTTGGCGTTGGCTGAGGCCGATGCGACAGTCGTTGCCGTCGAACTCGATCGCTACCTGATTCCCGTGCTCCGGGAGGTCGTTGAAGGAGTTGGCGCCACGCCCGTCACGATCATCGAACATGACGCGCTCACGTTGGACTGGAACGGCGCGCTGGGCGGCATCGCCGGACCGGATACGTCGTGGAGTGTGGTTGCCAATCTTCCGTACAACATCGCCACGCCCCTTGTGCTTGATCTCTTGGCGGCCGAGCCGCAGCTCGATCGGTGGTTGGTGATGGTTCAGAAGGAGGTCGGCGAACGACTGGCTGCCGGACCGGGAAGCAAGACGTACGGCATTCCATCGGTGCTCGCGGCGTACTGGGGGGTCGTCCGAGTCGTTGCGACGGTGCCTCCTCAGGTCTTTCTCCCGCAGCCAAACGTCGACTCGGCTCTTGTTCGAATTGATCGTCACGCCGTTCCACCGCTTGATGTCCCGTTCCCCGATGTCGAACGTCTGGTGCGAGCCGGATTCGGGCAGCGGCGCAAGATGCTCCGACGGTCGTTGTCCGCCTTCCTCGACGAAGGTCAGATCGCAGACGCGGGCGTTGCTCCGACTGATCGAGCTGAGCAATTGGATCTTCAGCAGTGGGGTCGGCTGGCCGAAGCCCATCGGTCTAGCGTCTGAGTTGTGCATTCCACGACAATTTCTGCGCCAGCGAAGCTGACCCTCGCGCTCCGCGTGACCGGGGTCCGGTCCGACGGCATGCATCTGATCGATGCCGAGATGGTGACGCTCGATCTGCACGACACCTTGGTGATCGATCCTGACGGCGATGGCCTCGAGGTGATCGGTGGCGCCGCCGACATACCCACGGGTCCCACGAATCTCGTGAATCGGGCGCTTGCGCTGGCTGAACGCACCGCTGGGGTGGTGCTCACGAAGCGGATCCCATCACAGGCTGGTCTCGGTGGTGGATCGTCGGACGCCGGTGCGGTTCTCCGGTGGGCCGGATACGACGATGTCCTCGGCGCCGCGTCGATCGGTGCCGACGTTGCCTTCTGCATGATCGGTGGCCGGGCCGAGGTGCGGGGCATCGGCGAGATCGTCGAGCCATTGTCGTTCCGGCACGAGACGTTCACGCTGATGACGCCACCGATCGCCTGTTCCACTCCGGAGATCTATCGAGCGTGGGACGACCTCGACGGTCCAGCCCACGAGACCGGGAACGATCTCGAGCCGGCTGCGCTAGCGGTCGCTCCGGAGCTGACAGCATGGCGCGACGAACTATGGGAAGCGACAGGAACGCGTCCAACGCTGGCAGGCAGCGGGTCGACGTGGTTTGTCAGCGGTGCGTACCCAGGAGAGGGCAGGACCATTGTCCACACCACGCCAGCCGGTTGGCCAGCAAGCTGATGCTGATCGACCCGTCAGCTACTTCTTCTTGTTGCGACGCTGAACGCGGGTCCGCTTCAGGAGCTTGCGGTGCTTCTTCTTACGCATGCGCTTGCGGCGCTTTTTAATGAGCGATCCCATGAGGCTGGTGACACTATCGGGGTCTGGAACAGGCGCAACGTTCTCGAGCACTTCGGCTACTCTGGCCTGTCTCTCCCAGGTAGTTCAGTTGGCAGAACGCCGGACTTTGAATCCGGTCGTCGTTGGTTCGATCCCAACCCTGGGAACATGTCACAGCGCTCGCTGAAAGCCCTCGTCATTGCCACGGCGTCTGGTGCCCCGATGCGATCAGAGCGACCGAAGCCCATCCACATGTTGTGTGGGCGCCCGATGCTGACCCACGTGCTCGAAGTGCTCGCCAGCGCCGGAGTCGAAGATGCTGTTGTTGTCACGGGCCCGCGGGGCGAGTGGATCGCCAAGCGGATCATGGAGGATCCGCCCTCGTTGCCCGTTCATTTCGTCGAACAGCAGGCAAACCGGGGGAGCGCAGACGCCGCCCTGGTCGGGCTCACTGGCTTCGAGGACTTCGACGACGACGGCGACATCCTCGTGTTGCCTGCCGATCTGCCGTTGCTCGATCTCGAGACC
>CAZYLX010000119.1:0-7933 GCA_964648595.1 uncultured Acidimicrobiaceae bacterium | reverse complement strand
ATCAATCGTGAGCAGTAGCCCGTACTGGAAGTTGGAGAGGCCGATGCGTTCGGTCACGAGAATGACGAAGATGGCTTGGCCCGCCTGACCGACGAAGGAGAACGCAGCGACGACCAACGCGAGAGGCCGCAGCACAGGGTGGCCCCAGACGTAGGCGAGGCCCCTGGTCATGCGCTGGCGGAGTGAACCATCGTCGATCTCGGCCTCGGCTCGAAAGGATCCGCTCAACCCTCCGAGCAGACCAACCGTGAGGAGGTACAGACCAGCGGCGCCGAGGAACGGCAGGGCCGGGTCGAGTTCGAACAACAACGCGCCGAGCGGCGGGCCGATGAACGCATTGGACGCGGTTTGGCTTGCGGCGAGGCGGCTGTTTGCGACCTCGAGGTTGGCGGAATCGACGACCGATCGGACAACGGCTGGAAGCCCGCCGTCTGTAATGACCTCACCGACCCCGACGACGAACGCCGCAGCGGCGATGATCGGGATGGTCGCCTCATCCATCATCACGACCCAGGCAACGGCCCCGAGCGCACCGGCCCGCCCAAACTGGGCGAGGGCGGCAAGAATCCGCCTGTCGAAGCGGTCGATGATGATCCCGGCCGGCAATCCGAGGAGCGGGAACGCCAGGAACCGGCACATCGCAACGAAGGCGACGAGCCTGGCATCGCTGGTCAAAGAGACCGCGAGGAGCGGAAAGCCGACCACGCTCAGGCCGTCGCCTAGGTTGGCCGAGGTGAAGGAACCCCACAAGAGCCAGAACCTTCGACCCAGCCTTCCATCGCTCACGCGGTGAGGTTAGGCGGATACCTCCTTCGGTTTCCCGCATTTCGATACAACCCCACGGGTGTGCCAGTCCCGTTCAACACGTCCACACCACGAAGGAATGAACACCATGACAGAGCCCATCCGGATCGCGATCCCGCTCTTCGATCGCCTGACGGCGCTCGACGCCATCGGCCCCTACGAGGTGCTTCAGCGTCTGCCAGGAGCCACCGTCACGTTCATTGCCGAACGAACTGGCGAGTTCCGAACCGACAACGGGTTCCTCGGCCTCACCGCTGACGCCATGTTCGATGATCTGGTCGATCCCGATGTGGTCGTCGTGCCCGGAGGTGTCGGAACTCGGAAGCTGATGGAGGGTGGACACCCGATTCACGCATGGCTACGGGAAGCCCACGAGACGACCAAGTTCACCACATCGGTCTGCACGGGCTCGCTGGTCCTCGCCGCAGCGGGTCTGCTCGAAGGGCTGACCGCCACCACCCACTGGGGTGCTCTCAATGTGCTCAAAGAGCACAACGTCGAGCCAACTCGAGATCGTGTCGTCGAGCATCTCGATCGCCGGATCGTCACCGCTGCCGGGGTCTCATCTGGTATCGACATGGCCCTGCGTCTGAGCGAGCTCCTGGTCGACGACGTCGCGGCAAAGGCGATGCAGCTGATGGTCGAATACGACCCGCAGCCACCCTTCGACGCCGGCAGCGTCGAAAAGGCGGGCGATGAGGTGATGGCCCGGCTCCTCTCGTACACCGCAGACAAATCCTGACGCCTCCACCGCTTGTGTGGAGTCAGGCGAAGGGGAGCCCGAGCACCTTGGGGACACCGATCGTGAGGTTCTCGGGCCCGTTGGCCGTCACGTGCACACAGTCCTCGACCCGGACCCCACCGATCTCCACGTACTCGTCGGCCAATGCCAGATCGATGTCGTCACCAAAGCGGGTCGCTCCCTCGAGGATGGCCGGAATGAAGTAGATCCCAGGCTCGATGGTCACGACCATCCCGTCCTGCAATGGCCGATCCATCCGCAGGAATTCGGTGCCGAACGACGTCGTGCGTTCTCGGCCAGCGGCGTAACCAGCGACGTCATGGACCGACAGGCCGATGCCATGGCCCACGCCGTGGGGGAAGAACACCGCAGCAATACCCCGAGCGACCAGATCGGATGGCTCGCCACGCAACAGGCCGAGATCGACAAGTCCTTCGGCCATCTGGGTGGCGGTCTCGATGTGGATCGAGCGGTACTCGGCGCCCGGAACACATTTCTCGACTCCGACGGCTTGGGCTGCAGTGACGATGGCGTGGACGTCTCGTTGCTTCTGGCTCGGCTCGGCTCCGACCACGAAGGGTCTCGTGCAGTCACACGCATAGCCATCGACTGCAGCAGCGGCGTCGATCAGCATGAAGTCGCCCGCTTCAACGACCGTTGTCGTTGGCTCGTAGTGCAGGACGGCGGTATTACGGCCGGCGGCAACGATGCTGTCGTACGCGGGCGCATCACCTCCGCCTCGTCGGAAGCCGACCTCGAGTTCCGCTTCGACATCGCGCTCGGTCATGCCCGCAGCTGCTGCGTCGTACACGACCTCGAATCCGACAACCGTCGCCTCTGCGGCCTGCCGCATCCGGTCGAGCTCGTCAGCGTCCTTGAGGACTCTTGCCTCGCTGACGATGTCGCTCAAGGGGCGGTCGCCTGACGTCTCGTCAGCGATGCGGTGCACCTGTCGGTCTTTGCGTTCCTCGAGCCACGACTCGAGTTCTGTCGCCGGGCGCCCGATCTCGGGGACATCGCCGTGCCACATGCGATCGTTCGCATCGGGCCGGGGGACGAAAACCTGCCAGGAGCGGTTGACACCGTCGAAGACCAACGTCGAACCGGGCAGGTTGAGATCGGCCAGGTAGCGGAACTCCGGGTGGGCTTGGAACGGGTAGTACTGATCGGTTCCCGGGATCGAGATCGGGTCGCCAGCGGGTACGAGGACCACATCGTCATCGACCCCCCACACAGCGGCCACACGTTCGCGTCGTTGTTCGAGAGGGTTCACCGGGCAAGCGTAGGGGAGAGGTGTAAGGCGAGTTGTCATCGGCGCCTCTTCGCCCCGTCAACGGCCGGAGGATGCGGCAGAACTGCGTGACCGATGGTCCGGTGGAGTTGTGGTCCCTCGGACCTAGGCTTGGGAGTTGGTCTGTCGCGCGCTCGCGTGCTCCCGGCCATTGTTACCCATCAAACAAAGTGAGTCTGTCATCGCAAAGTCGAAAGAAGATGCAATCGTGCTGGAAGGCACCATCATCGAGTCGCTCCCGAACGCCATGTTCCGGGTCGAGCTCGAAAATGGGCATTCCGTGCTGGGGCACATCTCCGGAAAGATGCGTCGCCACTACATCCGAATTCTTCCTGGCGACAAAGTCCAGGTTGAACTCACCCCGTACGACCTCACCCGAGGACGCATCACCTACCGCTACAAGTAGACGACTCCACGGGTTCTGGCCCGTTGTCCATGCGCCACCGATCGGTGTCCGCAATCGCTCCGGCGGTTCGCAGACGGTCGCCGATCGCCCGCTCCATGCGATCTGATCCATCGCCCCGGCTCTGCTGTCCGACGACATTGCTGTCAACGGGCACCGCGCCACACCCCCATCGACTGGGACACCATGAAACGGAAGTGCAAGTGAAAGTGCGACCGAGCGTCAAGAGAATCTGCGAGAATTGCAAGGTGATCCGCCGCCGTGGGCGCGTGATGGTCATCTGCGACAACCCTCGCCACAAGCAGAGGCAGGGCTGATCGATGGCACGTATTGCAGGTGTGGACATTCCACGCGAGAAGCAGGTTCAGATCTCTCTCACCTACATCTTTGGGGTCGGTAACACGACCGCCAAGAAGGTGCTCGAGGGCAGCGACATCGACCCGACCACTCGGGTCAAAGATCTCACCGAGGCCGAGGTCATGAAGATCCGGGCCTTCATCGATGAGAACGTGAAGACCGAAGGCGACCTGCGTCGCCAGGTGTCGCAGGACATCAAACGCAAGATGGAGATCGGTTGCCATCAGGGCATCCGTCACCGCAAGGGTCTCCCCGTTCATGGTCAGCGCACTCAGACCAACGCTCGTACCCGCAAGGGCCCCAAGCGCACCGTCGCTGGCAAGAAGAAGGTGACCAAATAATGGCAAAGCCAGCAGCGGGAGGCCGACGCCCCCGCAAGAAGGAACGCAAGAACGTCACCCACGGTGTCGCTCACATCAAGTCGAGCTTCAACAACACCATCGTTGCCATCACCGACCAAGAGGGTCACGTGCTCTCATGGGCCTCGGCCGGCAACGTTGGTTTCAAGGGTTCACGGAAGAGCACGCCGTTCGCCGCTCAGATGGCGGCCGAGGCTTGTGCTCGTCGTGCCATGGAACACGGTGTTCGCAAGGTCGATGTGCAGGTCAAGGGTCCGGGTTCGGGCCGCGAGACCGCCATTCGCTCCCTCCAGAATGCCGGCATCGAAGTGACCGGCATCAAGGATGTCACCCCTGTCCCCCACAACGGCTGCCGCCCTCCCAAGCGGCGCCGGGTCTGAGAGGAGCCACACATGTCTCGTTACACCGGCCCTCGCGCCCGCGTCTCACGCCGTCTCGGCACCAACATCTTCGGCACTCGTGGTGAAGCGGCTGCGCTCGAAAAGCGCCCGTATCCCCCCGGCGTCCACGGTCGCACTCGTCGCCGTGGCAACAACAACACCGAGTACCTCTTCCAGCTGCAGGAGAAGCAGAAGGCTCGCTTCTCCTACGGTCTGAACGAGCGTCAGTTCCGCACCATTTACGACGAGGCCGTCCGTCGGCCCGGCGTCACCGGTGAGAACATGCTCCGTCTGCTCGAGCTTCGCCTCGACAATGTCCTGTACCGCGCCGGCCTCGGTGCGACTCGCCCCCAGGCTCGCCAGTTCGTGAGCCACGGCCATGTGAACGTCAACGGCAAGCGGGTCAACATCCCGTCGTACCGTGTTCGCAAGGGTGACGTCATCTCCATTCGTGAGAAGACCAAGGACAACGCCATCATCCAGTGGAACAAGGACGTGCTCGATCGTACGGCTCCCGCTTGGCTTGACAAAGGCGACGACGGCCTGTCCGTCACGGTCTACAGCGAACCCCTCCGTGAGCAGATTGATGTTCCGCTGCGCGAGCAGCTCATCGTCGAGCTCTACAGCAAGTAGTCGGACGCTTACATGAACAACGCAGACGTGAAGTTGGAAGGAACGCCATGCTGATAATTCAGCGGCCAACAGTTGAGCAACTCGACGACGGCGAAAGTAGCCACGGACAGTTCGCTATCGGCCCCCTCGAGCCCGGATTCGGCCACACGATCGGCAATTCGCTTCGGCGGACCCTGCTGTCGTCGGTCCCCGGTGCTGCCATCACCTCGGTGCGCTTTGATGATGCGCTCCACGAGTTCGACACCATCAATGGTGCGATCGAAGATGTCACCGACATCATCTTGAACCTGAAGGACATCGTCGTCACTTCAGAGTCCGACGAACCCATCACGCTGCGTCTCGACGCTCGTGGTCCCGGAGATGTCACAGCAGGCGACATCTCGTGCCCGTCAGAGGTGGAGATCCTCACCGAGGACATCCATCTCGCCAAGCTCGACTCCAAGGGCCGCCTTGCCATCGACCTCGTTGTCGAGCGTGGGCGCGGCTGGCGCAACTCGAAGACCGTCGCACCCGGAACCACCATTGGTGTGATTCCGATCGACGCCATCTTCTCGCCAGTGCGCCGTGTGTCGGTCACCGTCGAGCCGGTTCGTGTCGAGATGAGCACCGATTTCGATCGGGCGATCATCGACATCGAGACCGATGGTTCGATCACTCCTCGCGACGCACTTGCCTCGGCTGGTTCGACGTTGCGGAGCCTCATCCAGCTCGTCGAGGAAATGAGCGACGAGCCCGAGGGCCTCACCTTGGGTGAAGCACCCGCAGCGGCGTCGGGTTCGCCCGACCTCGATCTCCCGATCGAGGATCTGGACCTCTCCGAGCGTCCTCGTAACTGCCTCAAGCGTGCCCAGGTGAACTCCGTGGGTGAGCTGCTGCAGAAGACCGAGGACGATCTCCTGGCCATCACGAACTTCGGTCAGAAGTCGCTCGATGAGGTCATCGTCAAGCTGGACGAGCGCGGCCTCTCGCTGCGCGGTTCGAGGAGCTGAACTCATGCAGGGACGTCCAAGAAAAGCCACCCGCTTCGGCGGTTCGGCCCAACACCAGAAGTTGATGATGGCAAACCTCGTAGCGTCGCTCGTCGCCGCCGAGGGCATCGTCACAACCGAAGCCAAGGCGAAGGCCGTACGGCCAATCGCTGAGAAGGTCATCACCAAGGCGAAGAAGGGCGGCTTGCACAACTACCGCCAGGTCCTCTCCTACCTCGGTGATGTCGAGATGACCACCAAGCTGTTCGAGGAAGTGGGCCCTCGCTATGTCGAGCGTCCCGGCGGCTACACCCGCATCCTCAAGCTCGGTCCGCGCCAGGGCGACAACGCGCCCATGGCAAAGATCGAACTGGTCTGACCTGATGCCGCCTCGCTCTGCGGGGTGGCGACCGCTCGTCTGACGCGGGCAGTTCTACATGCAGGAAATGACTCTGTTCGGCGAAGATGATCACGAAACGAGCGGGCCTTCTGGCCCGCTCGTTCGCGTCCGTCTGACCATCGCCTACGACGGCACCGACTTCCGAGGGCTTGCTCCAAACCTCGACGTTCGCACCGTCGTTGGTGAGCTGGTGCGTGTGCTGTCGCCGCTGCTTGGCCGCGCTCCCGACATCGTCATGTCGGGTCGGACCGATGCCGGCGTCCATGCGGCCGAACAGGTGCTCAGTTTTGATGTGCCGGCAGACAAGATCGAGTCTGGCAAGGTCCACATGGCTGGAATCGCCAAGGTGATCAATCAGCGACTCGGGCCGGAAGTCGTTGCGACCGACGTCCGTTTGGCTGAGCCAGGCTTCAGCGCTCGGTATGACGCCATCGGGCGCCGCTACCGCTACCACGTCGTCAACCAGCCGACGCCTGATCCATTCAGCGCTCGCTTCGCTTGGTGGGTCCCCCAGCTGCTCAACGTTGCCGTGATGCAACTGGCCTGCGATCCGTTTTTGGGCCAGCACGACTTCTCGTCGTTTTGTAAGCGGCCGAAGGTTGGCTCGGGGGAGGAGCCGCTCTCGCTCGAACGCCGGATCGACGAAGCGACCTGGAGTGATCTGGGCGACGGCCGGTTGGTGTTCGAGATCGCTGGTTCGGCGTTCTGCCACCAGATGGTGCGCAGCATCGTCGGTTTCCACGTTGCCGTTGGCCGAGGCAAGCGAAGTGCGGGCGAGGTGCGGTCGGTCCTGGCGGCCAAGAGCCGCAACGTGGCCGAACCAGCCGCCCCACCCCACGGCCTCACGCTCATGTCCGTCACGTACTGACCAAACCCCGGGATGTGAGCGCAGCGATCAACTCCTGTTCCGCCGAAGGCAAACCCCGGGTTTCTGACCCTCAGTTTCGCGGTTCTCAGCCCCCGGTTGCTTTGATGGGCCTCGACGTCTTTGGGGCGTCCCAGCCTGATGACGTAAGGTTTCTCCAGCATCACTGTCTGAGGGGGAATTCATGACTGCCACCGAACCGGTCAACGACTGGGCCAACGACTTCGACATCTTCGACCAAATGTTCGTCGATGATCCGTACCCGTTCTGGAAGGATCTGCGAGATCAGGGTTGTCCATTCGCGAAGACCGAACGGCGCCAGACCACGTTCATGCCCACCACGTTCGAGGGCACTCGTGAGGTTGCGGCCAACACCGACGAATTCTCGTCGTTCTCGGTGTCGGTCACCCCGACGCCCGCCAGCTACGACGACCAGGGCAACCGGCTCCGCTCGATCATTGCGTCCGATGCCCCCGAGCACACAGGCGAGCGTCGGCTCATGCTCCCCTTCTTCGCCCCGAAGTCCGTGGAGAAGTATCGCGAACACACCCAGGAGCTCTGCCGCCGCTTGATCCGCGGGTTCATCGAAGACGGCAGGGCCGACTTCGCCGAGGACTACGCACGCCAGATCCCACCGCGCATCATCGCTGCGATTCTCGGCATCGACCCAGAGATGTCCGACGACTTCACCACCTGGGTCCAGGGCGTCTTGGAACTCGGCTTGCAGGACG
>CAZYLX010000118.1:0-7960 GCA_964648595.1 uncultured Acidimicrobiaceae bacterium | reverse complement strand
ATCGAGTTCGCCAGCACGGCAACAACGGCGGTCGCCATCGGTGTCGGTGGCTGGTTCGTCAGAGAAGGCGAGCTGTCCATCGGGACGGTGGTCGCTTTCATCCTTCTCCTGCAAGGTCTCTTCGAGCCCGTGCAGCAACTGAGCCAGTTGTTCAATCTGGTTCAATCGGCAACTGCATCTCTCGCCAAGTTGTTCGGACTCATCGACGAGCCGGTCGAGGTCGACGAACCGGACGTCCCGACACCGCTCCCTGCCGCCGGCGATCTGGTCCTGCATGGGGTCGGCTTCTCCTACGGAAGCGGGCCGAAGGTGGTGAGCGATGTCGATCTGACCATTCACGAAGGTGAACGCATCGCCTTCGTCGGTCCGACCGGCGCCGGCAAGTCGACGCTCGCCAAGCTCGCCGTCCGGTTCTACGACCCGACCGATGGAACCGTCTCATACGGAGATGTCGATTTGCGTGACGCATCACTCTCCGACCTCCGGGCTCGGATCCTGGTCGTACCCCAGGAAGGCCATCTGTTCAGCGGCACGATCGGACAAAACATCTCCATCGCCAGGCCAGCTACGAGCGAGCCCGATGTCCTCCAAGCCTTGGATCGCATCGGATTGCTGTCCTGGCTCGACCAGTTCCCAGAGGGCCTCGACACCGAGGTGCGCGAGGGCGGCAGCAGGCTCTCCGCCGGCGAACGTCAGATCGTCTCCCTGGCCCGTGCGGCGCTGATGGATCCTGCGGTCCTCGTTCTCGATGAGGCGACCTCCAGCCTCGATCCAGGGACGGAGCACATCATCGAAGGGGCGATGGAATCGCTGATGGAAGGTCGCACGGTGATCGCCATCGCTCACCGTCTGTCGACGTCGCAACGATGCGACCGTGTGGCCGTGGTCGCCGATGGTGGGATTGCCGAACTGGGGACACACGAAGATCTGGTAGCCGGCGGCGGGCACTACGCCGGGCTCTTCGCCGCGTGGCAACGAGGGCTGGCCGGCATGGGCTCGCCCACCCCAGACCAAGCCGATTAGCTTCCGGCGATGGCCGTTCAACTGGCAAAGCCCTCCATCGACCTCGGGATCATCATCACCGACAGCGAGAAGGCGCTGGCCTTCTACGTCGGTCTGCTGGGCTCCTAACATCAGGCGGACACGCCGATGCCCATCGGTGGTGGCGGCACGATGCACCGCTTGATGTGTGGTGAGAGCATGATCAAGCTCGTCAAGTTCGACACCGACCCTCCTGCTGCGGCGCCGGGCGGGCTCGTCGGGGCGACCGGAATACGCTATTTCACGATGCAGGTGACCAACCTCAGCGAGATGATTGCGGCCTGCGAGGCTGCCGACGTCACGGTCGTCGTCCCGGAGTCGGAGATCCGGCCTGGCGTTTCGATTGGCATGGTCGAGGACCCCGATGGCAACTGGGTCGAGTTCGTTCAAGCCTCGTAGGGAATTCCGGCACCCGGTCGGGGTGTTCGAATGGCCATGACCACCGCAACCTTCCAAGGAACCGTCATCGCCGAGTCTGACAACACCGTCGTCGTCGAGGGCAACCACTACTTCCCGACCGACTCGGTCGTCTGGGAGCACCTCGCAAAGAACGATCGCACCACCGGCTGCCCCTGGAAAGGCACAGCCTCGTACTACTCCGTCTCGGTTGATGGCCAGACAGCCGACAGCGCCGCGTGGACCTATGAGGCGCCAAAGGACGCGGCAGCAGAGATCAAGAACCACGTTGCCTTCTACCCAGCGGTGAGCGTCGCCTAGATCAGACCACGCGTGGCACACTCTCTTCGATGCTTCTCCGACTCGTCCTCGTAGCTGTCGTCCTCATCGGCCTTGGACCTGCTTCACACGCGGCAGCCGGCGCTCAAGTCGAACGCGAGCCGATGACGTTCGAAGACGTCGCCGACATCGATGAACTGCACGAAGGTCATGGTCGTGTGCTCCGCCTCTACTGGACGTTCTTCGATCGACGGCCTGACGCCGGCGGCGCTCTGTTCTGGCTCGACCAGTACGAGCGATGTCAATCGATCGAACGGATTGCTCAACATTTCAATGCGAGTGCTGAGTTCGTCGACACCTATGGCGATCTCGACGATGCCGCCTTCGTCGACCTGGTCTATCGCAACACACTTGATCGAGCACCTGATGCCGCCGGCGCCGAGTACTGGCTCCGCCGGCTCCAGACCGATATCACCCGAGCCGAGTTGATGGTCCACTTCTCGTTCTCGGACGAGTTCGTGGACAACCGTCCGCTGCCTTCTGACGGCGTTCCCCTCCGCCCGTGCCGCGACCTCGGCCCGGTCGAGGGCGGCCGAGCTCGTTCGTTCGCCATCAGCGAATGGCCGGTGTTCGGGATCGTCGACGACATCGAGTTGCGCCAACCGTCGGCGGCCGTCGAACTCGTCGGGTTCCACCAATCCAACCACGATGGTGCGCAAGGCATCGTGAGCGTCGATGGCTCGTCGCCGTCGTTCACCATGGACTCCCGCAATCGGGACACCAACCGCCGTGGAGCAGCCGACATCGCGTCCCACCCTCTTGTCGAGGTCAGAGCACCGGTCACCGGCACGGTCGTACGAGCGGGAGGCTACGTCCTCTACTGTCGGTACGCCGACGACTACGTCGTGATCGAACCTGACGGTCATCCCGGCATCGAAGTCAAGATTCTGCACATTCTCGGGTTGCACGTACGGACCGGGGATCGCGTCATCAGCGGTGAGACGGTCCTCGCCGATCAACCCAACCAGTTGCCGTTCAACTCACAGATCGATGCCTTCACCGGTGATCCGGCATGGCCCCACGTGCACATCGAGGTGGTCGATACGTCGATTCCCGACCGCCCGAGCCGCGGCGGCGGTTGCTGAGCGCTGGGGCTCAGCGCTGGATCATGCCGAGCTCGGCCGCGAGAGCTTCATAGTCGTTGATGCGGCCACGGATGACGTCGAGGCTGGCGGTCCAAAAACCGACATCGGTGATGTCGAGCCCGAACACCGAAGCAAGATCCTCGGCCGTGTCCATGCCGGCCCGCGAGAGAAGATCGTCGTATTTGCGTCGGAACAGATCGGCGTCCTCGCGGTACTTGGCGAACAGTCCGAGCCCGAAGAGGTGACCGAACGTGTATGGCCAGTTGTAGAAGTGTGAACCGTAGTAGTGGCCCTTGAGCAGCCACATCCAGGGGTGAGCCGTCGACTGATCGATCCCATCGCCATAGGCATCGTTCTGGGCTTGTCCCATGAGTTCGCAGAGCTCGTCAGCGCTGAGCGTTCTGCTCTGCCGGCGAGCGAAGACCTCGGTCTCGAAGAGCACGCGAGACCGGATGTCCACAACGACCTGATTCGCCCCAGCAAGGTCGGTGTCGAGGAGCGCAAGCCGATCCACGCCGTCGAGTCGCTGGAGCCCATGGTCGACAGTGAGTGTCTCGCAGAAGATGCTTGCCGTTTCGGCCAGTGCCATCGGCAAACGGCGCTGAAGAGCCGTTCGGCCGGCGAGAGTGACGTTGTGGTAGGCGTGGCCCAACTCGTGAGCCGTGGTCTGCGCCGCCTCGACCGATCCCGACCAGTTCAGGAGCACCAGCGAACGATCGCCAACGAACGGCATGCAGAATGCTCCGCCGACCTTGCCGTCGGCAGGAGGTGCGTCGATCCACGATTCGTCGAGGGCTCGTCCGACCAAGCCACCGAGACCACCACCGTAGGAAGCGAAGGCCTGGTCCACGATCTCGATGCCGTCATCCCATGACAGTTCACTTGCGACGCCAGGAAGTGGGGCAATGAGATTCCACCACGCCAGGCCGCCATTGTCGCGGGGCTCGTGCATCTCGGCCTTGATTCGCATCCACCGCCGAAAATCCGGGAGCGCACCATCGACTGCTTCGGAGAGCGCCTCATAGGTCGGACGGCTGACGCTGTTCGCGAACAACGATGCATCAAGCGGGCTCGGCCATTTTCGTCGACGGTTGACCGAGTTGGCGTCGCCCTTGATGGCATTCATTGCCGCCGCGATGGGTGTCGCGATTGTCGCCCACGCTTCGACCTCTGCCCGATAGCCGCCTCGTCGCGTGTCCTCGTCGACGGCGCTCGCCATCCCGCGAACCGAGTTGATCGGAACAGCATCGCCGTCGAGGGTGGCGCGGAGTTGAGATGTCAGGTCAGAGTGGAGGCGGCCCCAGGCACCGGGTCCCGTTGTCGAGAGCTCGGAGTAGAGGCCTTCTTCGGCCTCGGTCATCTGGTGTGCCGTTCGGGCCGCCAAGCGCAGGAGCGGGCCCCGATGCTCGGCAACTTCGGAGCTCACCGCTGCGAGGGCGTCCACGTCCAGCGCCGCGACCCACTCTGCCAGGCGGGCCATGAGCGGGCGGATCTTCGCATCCAGATCCTCGAGAGAACCAAGGAGAGCCTGGGCCTGTTGATCACGGGTATTTGTTGCCACGAACGAATACACATACGCCTCGAGATTGCCAAGAGCGTCCATTGCGGCGTTGTGTTGGGTGAGAATCCGATCAGCGGCTGCGCCGTCCTCAGCGGTGGGTTGCCGTGGTTCGACTCCGCGAATTCCCAGGTCGTCATAGCTGGCGAGCAGGCGATCGACGTCGGCTCCCACTTGCTCCTGTGCATCAGCGAACGTTCGTGCGTCGAGCGACTCGTGGACGTCGGCAACGCTCCAGCGAGGGAGCGGCGTTTCAGAAGAGACGGCGGAAGGCATCCCGAGATCGTATGGGTCGGGGCGCCTCGCATCCGGCTTTATGTCCACCTTCTTTACCGAGCCTTTTCCAGTCGTCCGCCACCATGGGGTTCACGAACACGGAGGAAGCATGTACGAGGTACCGACAACACCGCCAGCACAACGGAGCCCACAGGGGCCGCCGCTCGGTCGCCAACCGTTCGAACCTCGTCCAACGGTCGCCGAACCCAACATGTCGGTGCCCTCCGGTTCCCCAATCGCCCCGCCAACGGACCCTCGCCCGGGTTTCTCCAACGTTGGTGTGAGCCGGCCCCGGCCAGTCTCGGTCCCGCCCACCGAGACTGTGTCGGGGCCAACCTTCTCCCCCGAGGGATCGCGTCGCTTCGGCCGCACGATGCTGGCCTTTCTGGCCGGGGCCACGATGGCGGCCGGAAGCTTCGGGCTCGGTGCGATCCTGACCAACGATGAGCCCGTACCCATCGAGGCCTCAGCGACGACACCGACCCCGGTGGGTGGGTCACTCTCCGAGGACAACTCGGCCCCCACCCTCGTACCGCCCGCAGCGACCACGACCGACCCGGTTGCCGCGGTCGCCCTGGCTCTCGGGCCATCGGTTCTCCAGGTCGAGACCGATCTCGGCCTTGGCTCGGGTGTTGTCTATGACGACGGCTTGATCCTGACCAACCACCATGTCATCGACGGCGCGCAACAGATTCGAGTCCTGACCTCCGACGGTCGAA
The DNA here is from genome assembly GCA_964648595.1 of uncultured Acidimicrobiaceae bacterium. GTDB lineage: Bacteria > Actinomycetota > Acidimicrobiia > Acidimicrobiales > SZUA-35 > SZUA-35. The sequence continues at coordinate 2,546 of CAZYLX010000118.1, read as the reverse complement.
CATTCGAGGCGGAGCTCCTCGGGAGCGATGCCAGAAACGATATCGCTGTGCTCTCGGTCGGACCGGACAGTGGCCTTCCGATCGCAGAACTGGCAGCCGGCCTGGACCCCAGTGTTGGGCAGCTCGCGGTTGCCATCGGCAGCCCTTTCCAGCTTTCGCAAACGGTGACAGCTGGCATCGTGTCGGCGGTCAACCGTCCAGTCCCCAACACCAGTGGCGGGTTCAACGCCATGATCCAGACCGATGCGCCAATCAACCCCGGTAATTCGGGCGGTGCTCTGGCCGACGGCACGGGTCGAGTCATCGGCATCAACACCTCGATCCGCACCGACGGAACGAGCAACGGCAATCTCGGGATCGGGTTCGCCGTCCCGATCGACACTGCGCTCGGCGTCGCCGACCGGGTCACGAGCGGTGCATCCCTCGATGCTGGTGTTCTGGGCGTCATGAGTGCTTCGGAGATCGACAACGAGGTCGGAGTCGTCATCGGCGAAGTCGTCGGCGGCGGAGCCGCTGATGATGCCGGGCTCGTGTCCGGCGACCGAGTCATCACCATCGACGGCGCCCCGGTCACGAACTTCGGCGAGGTCGTCGGGCTCGTGCAAAGCAAATTCGCCGGCGACCGGATCGACATCGAGGTGGTCCGCGACAACGACCGGGTGATCTTGTCGGCGACGCTCGGCTGAAACGGGCAGCTGTCCGACATCAGCGCAGGCAGAACGCACCGGCCCACTAGCGTGGTCCGGTGCGTCGCGTCGTCCAATGGGTTGCTCCGGAACGGCTCGGGCCCCGGTTCCGATGGTTGTTGGCGTCGTCGTGGGTGAGCAACCTCGGGGACGGCATCGCTCTGTCTGCTGGACCGTTGCTTGTCGCGTCGCAGACCCGCGATCCGCTTTTGGTGGCATCGGCAGCCATCTTGCAGCGACTGCCGTGGCTGATCTTCGGGCTCTATGCCGGAGCCATTGCCGACCGCTTCGACCGCAAGAAGATCATCATCATCGGCAACCTCGTGCGGGTGGCGGTCCTCGCCGCGATCACGGCAAGCATCGTGGCCGACAACGTCGGGATCACGATCATTCTCGTTGCGGTCTTTCTTCTCGGGTGTGCCGAGACCTTCGTCGACAACACAGCAAACACACTGCTGCCGATGATCGTTGCCCGCGAACACCTCGGCACGGCGAACGCTCGGTTCGTGTTGGGGTTCAGCACGGTCAACCAGCTCGCCGGCCCATCGTTGGGTGCACTGCTCTTCACCCTCGGCATGGCCTGGCCGTTCGTCACCCAGGCCGTGCTCATGCTCGCCGCCATCGGTCTGCTGTTGCCTCTCGAACTCGATCCTGTCGCGACTCCTCCGGAACGGGTTGACCTTCGGGGTGAGATCGCCAGCGGCGTTCGATGGCTGTGGGCTCACTCCCCTGTTCGCACCCTGGCCCTCACGATCACTGCCTTCAACCTGACCTTCGGCGCCGCCTGGTCTGTCCTCGTGCTCTACTCGATCGAGGTGCTCCAGAGCGGTGACGTCGGGTTCGGTCTACTCACATCATCGGCCGCTGTCGGGGGCGTGTTCGGTGCTGCTGCCTATGACCGTCTCGAACGGCGATTCCGCCTCGCGACCCTCATGCGAGCCGGTCTGGTGATCGAGACAGCCACCCATCTCGGCCTGGCGTTGACCACCACGCAGTGGGTGGCGATGGTCATCATGGGATTCTTCGGCGCCCACGCAGCAGTGTGGGGGACGACCTCGAGAAGTGTCAGACAGCGAGCCGTGCCGAACGAGTTCCAGGGACGGGTGGGCAGTGTCTACAGCGTCGGTCTCCATGGCGGAATCTTCGTGGGAAGCATTCTGGGCGGTGTTGTCGCCAAGGTCGCCGGTGTCGTCGCCACCTTGTGGTTTGCGTTCGGCGGCTCTGCGCTGATTCTCGTCCTTGTGTGGTCTCAGCTGGAGAACATCGCCCACGCCGGCGCCGCCGAAGGGCCACTGGAGGAAGACCGGTCGAGGGCGGCGAGTGCGGGCTCAGACGAGATCGCCCGTGAGGGCGGTGTTGTCTGAGGGCACCGGCGTTTGCGTCATGTCGAGATGCAAACGGCCGCCGCGGTCGGTGTACGGGTGAGCGGCGATCACATCGAGGTCGAGCTCGATGCCCAATCCGGGGTCGGTTGGCCGAACGATGTAGCCGTCCTGCCATTCGAGCGGCTTGGTCACAACCGCATCGTGGAATGCCGTCTGGATCGTCTCGAGCATCAGGAAGTTCGGCGAGCTGAAGCCGACATGCGCTGCTGCTGCATGGGCAACGGGACCGCAGTAGATGTGTGGTGCGAGGTGAGCGTTGTAGGTCTCGGCCATCGTTGCGATCTTCTTGGTCTCCCAGATGCCACCGGCCCGGCCGACGTTTGGCTGGAGGATCGCCACGCCGGCATCGAGCGCTTGTTTGAACTCGATGCGGGTGGTCAGCCGCTCTCCGGCGGCGACGGGAATCGACGTCGAAGCTGCGACGCGGCCCAGTGCTGCCATTTGATCAGGCGGACAGGGCTCCTCGAACCACAGT
>CAZYLX010000117.1:0-8017 GCA_964648595.1 uncultured Acidimicrobiaceae bacterium | reverse complement strand
CCTTCTTGTTCAGAGTATTGGTACTAATGGGGGTTATCAGCTCGCCGGGGGAAGAAGCACGGCGTCAATGACGTGGATGACACCGTTGCTCGCACCGACATCGGCGGCAGTGATGTTCGCCTCGTTGACCTTCGCACCATCGCTGAGGTCGAAGGTGATCTCGGCGCCGTTCACGGTGGCGGCGGTGAGGCCGTCGGTGAGGTCGGCGGAGAATACTTCGCCGGCTACGACGTGGTAGGTGAGGACCGAGGTCAAGAGCTCGGTGTCGGCGAGGAGCTCTTCGGCGGTGATGCCGAGTGACTCCAGCGCGGCCGCAAAGGCCTCATCGGTAGGGGCGAAGACGGTGAAGGGACCGTCGCCGCTCAGGGTCTCAACCAGGCCGGCTGCATCGACAGCTGCGACCAGAGTCGTGAAACCGTTCGTGGTGGCCACATCGACGATCGTGGGAGCTGCTTCCTCTTCCATTGCCGCTTCCTCGGCGCCAAGGCCAAGGCTCGGGGGAAGGAGGACGTAGTCGATGGCGTGGATGACGCCGTTGCTGGCAGGAACGTCAGCGATGATGACATTCGCTCCGTTGATCTTGACGCCGTCGCTCAAGTCGACGGTGACCTCTTCGCCCTGCACGGTGGCGGGCATCATGCCGTCGGTGAGGTCGGTGGAGAGGACTTCGCCGGCTACGACGTGGTAGGTGAGGATGGTCGTGAGCAGTTCGGTGTCTGCGAGAAGATCGTCGGCGCTGATGCCCAGGTCTCCGAGAGCAGCGGCGAAGGCCTCGTCAGTGGGGGCGAAGACGGTGAATGGACCGTCGCTGCTGAGGGTCTCAACCAGGCCGGCTGCATCGACGGCAGCGACGAGGGTGTTGAAGGAACCATTGGCGGCTGCGACTTCGACGATCGTGCCGGCCTCAGCTGCTTCTGTGGTTTCGGTCGTTTCAGCGGTTTCTGTGGTTTCGGTCGTTTCAGCGGACTCTTCTGCATCGTCCGAGGCGCAAGCGGAAGCGCCGAGGGCAAGTGCCATGAGAAGAGCCGCAGCTTTGCGGGTGGTAGTGGTGGACATCGTGAACTCCTAGAGGTTTGGGCGATGTATGAAAGGCACTTCGCCGCGGAGACGAGTTCGGATGCAGGATTCTCCTGTGTCGCTCGTCACGGTGCGGGGAGTCGGTGATCACTCAACGGTCGATGGACAACTGCCGATAGGGCTCAAGTGTCTCGGTCCGCCTCACCATCACGGGTCCCCGGCGGCTTGTCGCGGGCCGTCGGAATGATCATCGGCGGGGTCGTATTGCTTGCGTCGTGTTCGTCGCAGGAGGTCGAAGCCTCCTCGGTGACCGAGGATGAGGTTGTGCTGGCGTACGTCGACGCCGGGATGAGCACCGACGTTGCCGATTGTTTCGTGGGGCTCGGTCAACGTGAGTTCGAGCTCGACCTGCTGTTGCCTGGGGAAACGCCGGAGACCGACCAACCGTTGCTCGACGAGATGCTCGAGAGTTGCCGCGACGCTGTTGCGATACTCGACGCTGAGGAGCCGCGGGCCACGCAGTCCCGTGGCATCGGACCGTTCAACATCGGCGACGACGGGTATCTGGACTCACTGTGGGTCGGGTGCTACCGCGGCGACGGCGCTTCGTGTGATGCGCTGTGGGAAGAGTCACCAATCGGGAGCATCTACGAATCGTTCGGGATCACCTGCGGCAACCGCCCGGCGATCCTGAACTGCGCGGAGGAATTGGAGCTCGAACCCGTGCCTGATGATGCTGATGAAGAAGACGGAGCATCTGGCTGACCACCGCTCCGCAGCGATTCGTCAGATGTTCGGCCAGCGAGGCTGACCGGGGCGACGTCGGGCCTGGCCCGGTTTCGGGCCCATTGCCCAACGTCGTCGCCACGCACCCGCTTCTGGGCCGTTGAGGTCGGGGGTTTCGCCCTGGTGGGCGTTCTTGCGAGCCTCCCACCAACCACTGGAGAACTCGTCTGCCAGCTCGTTGACCGCAGCCTGAATCCGCTTCGCGTAGTCGCGAACGTCTTCGTCTTTGCCAATGCTCATTGGGTTGCCGAACACCACCGCACACCGAGAGCGCTTCGGCCAATTCTTGCCCTTCGGCAGGACAGTGCCGGTGCCGTCGAGGTAGACGGGGACAACCGGAGCGCCGGTCCGCTTTGCCACGAAGGCGGCACCGGGTCGGTGCGCGCGACTCCAGCCGTCAGGGCTGCGGCCACCTTCGGGATAGATCAGCAGACTGCGGCCCTTCTCGATGGCCCCGGTCGTGTTCTTGATTGACAACTTCGAGACCTTCTGGCGTTCGATCGGAATCGCCCCGATGAACAACGAAGAAAGCGTGGCCGTGAATCGGTTGGGAAAGAAGTAGTCGGCCCCGGCAGCAACCGCGAGTTTGCGTCGCAGGTGGCGAGGGATGGTGGCCAACATGAGGGTTGTGTCGGCATGGCTGTGATGGTTCGCCGCAAAGACAACAGGACCCTTGACGTGCTTGAGCCGATCTGCGCCGATGACTCGCGGTGATCCGTAGATCCGGATCGCCGGCTTCATGAAGCCGTAGACACCGGCTTCACGCACTGCTCGTGCACCCCAACCACGGCTCCATTCGGCGTCGTAGTACACGCCGACGGTCGGCTCGGTCGCGGGCTTCTCGACACCCTTGGGTGTTGTCGGCGGTTCTGTGATGAAGCGGAGCCAGCTCATGTCAGTACGAATCCTAGGTCACGTCCGCCATGAGAATCGGCGGGTTGTGCAGGTGCGTGATGGTCGGTTGCGGGCCAACGGTGTCGGATGCCATTTCGAGTGCGTCCTGCAACGTCGACGCCGGCTTGAAACCGAGACGACGCACGGCCCTCTGGTCGCCGCCGACAACGATGACACTGCCGAGATAGTCCATGGCGTGGGCACACCAGTACCACATATAGAACGGGTGAACGCCGTGGTATGCGTAGCTGGTCCGGTAGAGGTGGCGGTACCACTCGTCCTCGGCGTATTGCTTCTCGTACTTCTCGACCTCGACCGGGTCGGTACTGATCGACAGCACCTGTTCGAAGAAGTCGATGTAGCTCGGATGGTGGACCGGGTGGAACTCCCACGGCGTTGGGTGGCTCATGATGAGCACGCCACCTTCGCGAACGACCGGCTTGTTTCGGTACAGATTGAAGAAGTAGCCGAGGCCCTGCACGGCAACCAGGATCGGATTCATGATCGAGTTGACGTTGTAGGGGCTGAGGTACGGCAAACCCATCGTGACCACGTCGGTCTGACCCTCGACCGGCACCAAGTGCTGCTTGTAGACCATCTCTGTGGTTTTCTTGTGCACAGCTTCGACTTCGCCGGCCTGCACCGAGGTCAGTTCGTACGGCGCCTTCCACGAATGGAAGATCTTGCGTCGCTGCGCACCGGTCATTCGTTTGAGGCCGGTGTTCATGGCCGTGAACGCGGCACGATCCTTGAGGCCCCACTCCCACTCGCGCTTCTGCAGCATCGCCAACGGCCCGTCGTAGCCGAACATGTTGGTGTTGACGGTGGTCTCGATCTGGAAGATTCGGGGCCCGTGATTCTTGATGACTTCACCTTGGCGCCAGTTCGAGTGGTGAAGCTCGGACTTCTCCTGGTCCATGAACGAGGTGCTGTTGACCATCGTCTTCGGATTGTGGTGGACCTTGACACCTTGGTAGCCGGAGAGCCCGGTCGCTGTACTCTTCCACCCGCCGTCCATGCTGACGAGGTTGATGTTGATGTAGATGACCAGATCGGACTCGGCCGCCCGCTTCGACATCTGAACGTCTTCGTCGTGGCGGGTCTGGCCGAGAATGACCATGCCGTCTGGATCTTCTGCGTCGTGGTTGTAGAGCATGCCGTGAGGATGGAAGGCCTCGAAGACGCGGTCGCCAACGGCGTGGCGAAGCTCAGCGTCGGTCATGCGGCGATGCAGTGCGAGCGCAGCGATGATGTGGACATCGTCGACACCGGCCGCAGCGGCCATGTCGAGCACCGCTTCGAGGATTCTCTGACGCACGTCGGGCTTGGCCATCGGAGGCAGAGGCAGCGAGATGTCGTCGAAGGCGATGGTGAGCTTCATGCCCTTGGTCAGCAGCGAGGGCAATGGATCGTCGTCGATGGGATTGAGCAGCGCGTCGACGATGGCTCCATCGGGGTCGCTCATACCTGCGAGCGGCTCCCTCGGGTAGATGACCCTGCTGCGTCCGATCGGCAGCTTCTCCATACGGAAGCCCTCACCGTGGTGGAAAAGGATCGGCGGTGTTTGCCGGTCGACCTCCAAGATGAAGCCGGGGCGAGGGTTCGGGCGGGGCTTGGACATCTATCGACGGCTCTTTCGGAGGGAGGGCATGGGGCCGAGAGGGAGCACGCGATCAGTGCCGCCTTGGGCCTTGGTCCAGTGTTCGGTCAGCCACCCACGTTTGATGGCGATCGTGGCGAGGCGAGTTTCGGGATTGACAGCAACGGGAAAGCCGACGGCATCGAGCATTGGTAGATCGGATGACGAGTCGGCGTAAGCCACGGACTCGGCCAGGTCCAGGTCGTGGACCGCGGCGTAATCGCGCAGCGCCTGGGCCCGAACCTCGCCGGTCGGCGGTACGGCCAAGAGCTCGCCGGTGTACCGGCCGTCTCGCACGGACATCTCGGCGCAGATCACGTCGTCGAAAAGTGGACGGAGTGGGTCGACCACGATGTTGAGAGCACCCGTGATGAGAACGGTGCGGTGACCGAGCCGCCGATGCTCTCGAACTCGACGCACCGCTGCGGGGAACGCCTTTGTGAGAATGTGGTCGGCCAACAGTTCCTGGCCCAGCTTTTCCATCTCGGCCACCGAGGCTCCGTCGTAGCGTCGATAGAAGTGGCGGAGGAAGTCGGTGCGATCGCGAGCGTCGAGGGCCAGCAGATTCGGTACTTCTTGCAGCGTCTTCATCGTGAACCGGACGCGGTCGGCCGGGCCGAGATTCCGGGTGGCCAACCAGGCGTAGCTGAACACCACGTTGCTGGCGATGATCGTGTTCTCGAGGTCGAAGGCTGCGAGCTGGCGATCAGGGTCGAGCACGCGCTTCTTCAAACGCTTGGCCCTGGCGTCGGGATCGGTACGTGTGGCCGTGGTCTTCACCCGGCCGTGTTCCACCACTGACGGAAGGTGGATCTGCGTGACGTAGTGGTCCCAGTCGACGATCTCCGGGTCGCAGCCGAGCTCGACTTGGTCGGAGGCGTTGAGGTTGGCGTGCAGATCCACGAGTCGCTCGACGCCGTACAGCGCCTCGCACTCGGCGTAGGCCCCGTAGATCTTGACGTAGCCCTTTGCCCTCTCGACCTGCTCCATCTTGTCTTCGACGTCAGCGCTGATCGTGGCCTGTTTGCCACGAAGGGGCAGGAGCTTGAGTGCCTTGTCTGCTCGCTCCAGGTTGCGGTGGGCTCGATCGAGCTGGCGTTCGACGGCGCCGCGGCCGGGGAAGCTGAATTCAGCCACAGCGATGGGTTGGCCCTTGCGGTCGTAGAGCGGGTGTTCGGTGAACCAGCCGCTCACGAGTTCGACGAGTTGGCGATAGTGCAGCGGGTTGCGAGTGCCAGAGGCAACCTGAGTGATGTCGACATTGGCTCGTGCTGCTTCGTCTTCATCTGCATGGCCTCGGGCTGCCACGTTGATGATCGCGGCGACAACGAGGTCGACCGGAATCACGTCGACAACGCCCTCTGGCACGCCGGGGAATTCCTTGAGGAGGCCCTGGGCGTAGCTGATGAGAATCGGCTCCGCCATGCGGAAGCCCTTGATCCATCCCGGACGTGGTTCGCTCCACGCCGACTCGATGATCGATGGGCGAACGATGCTGACGGGGACGTTGCCCTTTGATTCGAACAGTGCTCGTTCGCCGAGGGCCTTCGTGTAGGCGTAGGCGTCCGGCCAGCCAAGCGACGCAGCTCGGGCTCGACCGGCCTCGACCAGCTGCTCGCTCAACCAACGCTGCCGAGTCTGCTCGGTCTTTGCCGCCAGCAGTGGTGTGCCGGCGGCTCCGAGCTCGTTCTCGGCTCGCGCCCGGAACTCTCTGAGACGAGCGGCGGTGCGGCTCTCTGCGTCGAAGTCCGATCGAGCCCGACGGGCGGCCTTGACCTCGGCCCGCCAGTCGACGTCGATGTGGAACGGGCTGTCCATGAGCAGTTGTTCGGGCGCCGAGCCACGGCGGTTGCCGGCGACATAACAGGTGGATACGGCAACGAAGTGGGGCGTGACGCCGAGGTCCTGCAAGGTTTCGGCGATGCGAGTGGGGCCGAGGAGGTTGACTTCGACAGCGCCGTCGATCGGAGCGTCGAAGCTGACCGTTGCTGCCGAGTGGATCACGATGTCGCAGCCGGCCCAGAGCTCTCGGCCTTCGGCATCGAGGCCGAGACCGTCGGTGCTGACATCGCCGCTGACGACGTGCACCCGGCGCTCGACGTCATCCCAGAATTGGTCTTTGCCGAGCTCATCGATCAGCCGGTGGAACGCGTCATTCCGAAAGACTTCTCTGCGGGCCCGCTGGGCTGGAGTCGATCGTTTTCCGGGGCGAACGAGCAACACGAGTTCGCAGTCTGGAACGCAACGCATGAGCCGTTCGACCAGTGCGGTACCCAGGAATCCCGTCGAGCCGGTGATTGCGATGCGCTTGTTCGCCAGTCGCTCGGCCGAGCTTGCGGGGGTTGATGTTTCCATGCGGGTCCGTTGATCCTCTACCATTTGGTAAGTCGTGACTGTAACCGATCCACTGCCACCCGACCTCGCTCCTCGGCACGCCACCGCGAGACGAGCCGTCGATACCGCTGCTGCCGCATTCGCTGACCGAGGCGTCGCAGCAACATCCCTCGACGATCTTGCCAGAACCATGGGGGTCACCAAGCAGACGATCCTCTACCACTTCAAGTCAAAGAGTGGGCTGTTGACTGCCGTGTTGGTCGACGCAGCCGAGATCCTCCGAGGCGAACTGGAGCGCAGCACCGAAGCGAGCGTGCCGGGGTGGCCTCGCGTGGAATCCACCGTTCGAGCCGCGTTCGGCCTGGCCGTTCGGCGACCGGAACTCCTCGGACTCATGCGCGAGGTCGGCCGACTCGGGCCGCCGGTCTCCGACGATGTGATCGAGCTGCTGCAGCCCATGGTCGACCGTGCGGTCGCCTCCCTGGAAGCTGGAATGGATGAGGGGCATTTCCGACGCTCGGACCCGCGGCTCGTGTTGGTCTCGGCATATGCCGCTGTGACCGGAGTGGTCTCGGATCCCGAGATCTTGCGAGCCGTCGGGCTCGAACTCGACGTGCGGACCGCCGTTCAGCTACGGAGAACGGTCTTGGACTTCCTACAGGCTGCGCTTGCCCCTTGAAGCCTGCGGATCGCCGGCCAGACGAGAGGTAGCGTGCCGCCCATGCGCTCCTGGTTCGCCCGCTTCTCGCTCGTCCCGGCGACTACCGCCGCGTTCTCTATGACATTCCTCATTTCAGGGTTGGTTGCCGGGCTCGCCACCTCTGCTGGAGCGCAAGAGTGCGAGACGGTTGTCGATGAGACCGGCTCGATCGACGTTGCCGAAGTCCAGGAGGCGGTTGCCGATCTCGCTGGTGCTGCACAGGCGAAAGTCCATATCTTCGACTCGGTCCCCGGAGGTGACATCGATGCTGCGGTCGACACACTGATCGCCGTCTGCTTCTCTGATGGGCCGGACAGTCGTCAGTTCGACTTGGTGTTGATCGCGGTGTCATTGGATGATCGTCTGACCTCGATCCAGTACGGCGGGGAGCACAACGTCGAACTCGGTGACTCGAATGCTTCGATCCAAGCCGACGTGATCAACCCCCGCCTGGCCGATGGCGACATCACGGGGGCGATGGTCGCGGGACTGGACGCGATCGGCGTCGAGTTGGCCGAGGATCCTGGCGTCGTGAGCGGAGACGGTCCGGCAGGCGGCGACTCTGGGGATGGCAGCGATGCCTCAGGTGCAGCGGGAGCGGTTGGGCTTGTGGTTCTCGGCGCCGTCGGACTGGCAGGTACGTCAGT
>CAZYLX010000116.1:0-8018 GCA_964648595.1 uncultured Acidimicrobiaceae bacterium | reverse complement strand
GGAGGTTTCCGCGTAGAAGTCGTTGCCCTTGTCGTCGGTGATGATGAAGGCGGGGAAGTCCTCGACCTCGATCTTCCAGATCGCCTCCATGCCCAGCTCGGGGTATTCGAGCACCTCGACCGAGCGGATCGAATCCTTCGCCAACCGGGCTGCCGGCCCGCCGATGGATCCGAGATAGAATCCGCCGTGGCGCTTGCATGCATCGGCCACCTGCTGGCTGCGGTTTCCCTTTGCCAACATCACCATCGAACCGCCGGCAGCCTGGAACTGCTCGACGTACGAATCCATGCGGCCGGCCGTTGTCGGTCCGAACGAGCAGGACGCGTACCCCTCTGGGGTCTTCGCCGGACCGGCGTAGTAGATCGGGTGATCGCGGAGGTATTGGGGCATGGCTTCTCCGGCGTCCAAACGCTCCTTGATCTTGGCGTGGGCGATGTCGCGGCCGACCACAAGGGTTCCCGTCAGGGCGAGGCGGGTCTTGACCGGAAACTTCGACAACTCGGCTCGGATGGCGTCCATTGGTTGATTGAGGTTGATGGCCACCGTGCCGTTCGACAGATCTTCGGCCTCGACAGCAGGCAGGAACCGGGCTGGGTCGGTCTCCAGCTGCTCGAGGAAGACACCTTCTGCTGTGATCTTGGCCTTCGCCTGGCGATCAGCGGAACAACTGACGGCGAGACCAACGGGCAGCGACGCCCCGTGACGAGGGAGTCGGATCACGCGGACGTCATGACAGAAGTACTTTCCTCCGAACTGCGCGCCGATGCCGAAATCCTGCGTGAGCTTCAACACCTCGGCTTCCATCTCGAGGTCGCGGAAGGCATGCCCTCCGGCCGATCCAGCCGTTGGCAGGCTGTCGTAGTAGCGAGTAGAGGCCATCTTGGCTGTCTCGACCGCCATCTCTGCCGACGTTCCGCCGACAACAAGCGCCAGGTGGTACGGCGGGCAGGCCGACGTGCCGATGAGGCGAAGCTTCTCGTCGAGGAAGCGAGCCATGCTGGTCGGGTTGAGCAGAGCCTTCGTCTCCTGGAAGAGGAAGCTCTTGTTCGCTGACCCGCCGCCCTTCGTCATGAAGAGGAACTTGTACTCGGCGCCCGGCACGGCTTCGATCTTCACCTCGGCCGGCAAGTTCGTTCCCGTGTTCTTCTCCTCCCACATTGACAGCGGTGCCATCTGGGAGTACCTCAGATTCGACGTCTGGTAGGTGTCGAAGATGCCAGCCGAGATGGCGACCTTGTCGTCGCCCGTCGTCAGGACTTGCTGGCCCTTCTTGCCCTTCACGATCGCGGTTCCTGTGTCTTGGCAGCCTGGCAGAACGAAGCCGGCTGCGATGTTCGCGTTCTTCAAGAGCTCGGTCGCGACGAACACGTCGTTCGACGACGCCTCTGGATCGTCGAGAATCTTCCGCAACTGCTCGAGGTGCCCGGTGCGAAGCAGATGCGAAATGTCGCGAATCGCCGCTGCCGTCAGTGACCGGATGGCAGCATCACTGACCTTCAGAAACTCGGTACCGCCGAGATCGACGGTCTCGATGCCGTCGCTCCCCAACGCCCGGTACTCGGTGGTGTCGGCACCTAGCGGAAACAGATCGGTGTATTCGAAATCGGCCATGGGTCAAACGTTAGCGTCAGGCGAGATTCCAGAAGACTTCCGAGTCCTCACCGGCGGCGGTCGCCAGCTCGGAGGCCTTCTTCTCGCCTTCGGGAGTGAGCGCGAACTCGCGACGTTTCGGACCACGAGTCGGCGCAGACTCTCGACCGGGGACTTCGGTGACCAACCCGCGCTCGGAAAGCCGATCGAGGCATCGATACAGCGTGCTGTACGACATCGATCGGCTCAGCGGATGCGTGGTTCGCAGGTGGCTGGCTAGCTTGTATCCGTGAAACTGCTCGAATCCTCGACGCTGAAGAGCGAGTGCCGCAAGGAGTGTTCGCTCTTCGTTGGGGACCAGTGTCTCCGGGGACCTTCTGCGCATTAAGTGACCGTACGACCTCGAAGCGTGGTCGAAAAGCGATCGGGAACTATTGCCGACGGCGGTGAGTCAATCGACTCCCGCGTCTAGACCTGAAGCGAGCCAACGGCCTTTCACCTTCGTGAATCGGACCCAAACTCCGTCATGGGTCCGCCGTCGCTGCACCGAGCGATCCGACGGATCGGTCACGGTTTCTGCCGGAGCGATGTGGGCGACGACCGCGGGCGCGCCCCCGACTCGCCAGGCAATCACACGAGCCCGGAGCTCTTGGCTGGTCACCTGCGCTCGATCGACGAGCGACTTCCATTCGGAGGTGCCTTCAACGTCAGCAGCCCGTCGAGCCATGTCGGTGGTGGCATCGAGGTCGATCCAGCTTCGAGTCCCCCCGGTGAGTAACGCGTGTGCTCGTCTGGCTCCGTCGTCGGCCAACATGCGGAGCCCAGCCTCGGTGAATGTTGCGCCGGGCGGGGGCGGCGTTGGAAACGGAGCAAGGCTCCCTGCGTGTTCGAGCGGGGGCAGATCCGGCGGCAAGACGCCGTCACCGGTGGACCATTCGAGTTGATTCTCGGCCTGCGGGGTTGGCTCATCGTCGGCATCGACCTCGGCGGACACGAGATCGTCCGGATCGTCGTGCCTGGTCTCGGTCAGTCGAGCTTCGGTGAGCCGGGAAACGAGATCGATGCGTGGCAGCCCTCGCAGATGAAGGAGGTCGAACGGATCGTCGGCGATCGCGTCGGCAACGAGATGAGCGACGGCAGCGGCGTGTTTGCACGGTTGATCGATCGACTGGCACGTGCACGAGGCGATGATGTGATCGGGATCGACCTCCAAAAGGCCGGGGGTGTCGGCCGGAAGCTCACCATCAAGGACTGCAGCGACGCGCTGTGTTTCCGATGCGATGGAGTCGACGATTGCCTCGATCTCCGTCCGTGCCAGCGTCGGAATCGAGATTGAGGCGTCGTACTGCATTCGTTTGCCAGACGATGCCGTAGTCGAGGCCAGGCCCGGGTCAATCTCGACGTCGAGCTCCCAGTCGAACGCGGCGTAGTCGGAGCCGCGGCGCAGCGCAGCATCGTCGAATGCCGACGAAGACTCGATCAGATCGAGCCAGCGAGAACCCCAGTTCGTCTTCACGGGACCATCGCTTCGAACATCGGCTCGTCGTCGGTCATCTCGTCAGGATCGTCGGGGTCGGACAAGGCGACGAGCGCAGACAGGTCGTCGTCGGTCAGATCCGAGATCCAGCCCTCACCAGATCCGACAACGGCATCCGCGAGGTGACGTTTCTCGTCCAGAAGTGAAGCAATTCGATCCTCGATTGTGCCCTCGCAGATCATGCGATGGATCTGCACCGGCCGGTCCTGGCCGATGCGCCACGCGCGATCGCTTGCCTGGTCCTCGACTGCAGGATTCCACCAGCGGTCGTAGTGGATCACATGCGTGGCTCGGGTCAGGTTCAGGCCAGTTCCACCGGCCCGCAGCGACAGCAGGAAGACGTCGGCCTCTCCGTTCTGGAATGACTCGACCATCCGCTCTCGCTCTGGCAACGACAGCCCCCCGTGGAGGAATAATGTGCGGAGACCGAGCTGCTCGAAGTAGGGAATGAGTAGCTGAGCCATGACGACGTATTGCGTGAAGACGAGCGACGCATCGCCTTCGTCCCGGATGGTCTCGAGTATCTCGGTCACCGCGGTCAACTTGCCGGAGCGCCCTGGCATGTCACCATCTTCCTGGAGGAGGTGTTCCGGGTGATTGCAGACCTGCTTCAAACGGGTGATCAGCCGCAGGACGAGCCCCTTACGCTCGATGCCTTCGGCCGCTGCGATCTCAGCCATGACCTCGGTGACGACAGCTTGGTAGAGGGCTGCCTGCTCCGTGGTCAGCGGCACGATCTCGTTGGTCTCGGTCTTTGGCGGAAGGTCGGGAACGATGGCCGGATCCGCCTTCGTTCTGCGCAGCAGAAACGGACGTATCAATCGGTTGAGGTGCTCGCTGACGTCGTTGTCTCCTCCGCGCTCGATCGGTGCGACGAAGTCTCGACGGAACCGCTCGAGGGGTCCGAGAAGGCCAGGCGTTGACCAGTCGACGATCGCCCAAAGATCGGTCAGTTGGTTCTGTACCGGCGTGCCGGTGAGAGCGAATCGGGCGTTCGCCGGGATTCGTCGCATTGCCCGCGCTGTCCGCGAGTAGGGATTCTTGATCGCCTGTGCCTCGTCGGCAATGACGAGGTCCCATGCGACGTGGCTGAGTCGTTCAGCATCTCGTCTCGCTACCCCGTAGGTGGTCAGGATCACCGCGCTCGTGCCCGCAACCTCAGGGAGGCGCCGACGGTTTCCGTGATAGCGGTGGACCCGGAGTCCTGGGGCGAAGCGGTGGATCTCCCGTTCCCAGTTTCCGACGACGGATGCGGGACAGACGACCAACATGGGGCCTGCAGATTCGAGTCTGCGATGGAGATGGAGAGCGATGACCTGAATGGTCTTGCCGAGACCCATGTCGTCGCCGAGCACACCGCCCAGCCCGAGATCGGCCATGAGCGCCAACCACCCGAGACCCCGGCGCTGATAGGGACGGAGCTCGCCCGTCAACCCACCCGGAGGTTCCAGTTCCTGGCCTGTTTCGACCGTGCGGAGTCGGTCTGCGAGAGCCGCCAGCGGGCCTTCGACGACCATCGGCACGCCGCCGTCGACCTCCACGTCGGCCCCGAGCGCAGCGGCAAGAGCTGTGGATACGCCGATGGTTCTCGGCTCGCGAAGCCGCTGAACGGCGCCGTCATCGATGCGAACCCACTCGCCGCGGAAGCGAACGAGCGACCGTTTGCTCTCGGCCAGTTCGCTCAACTCGGCCTCGGTGAGGGCCTGGCCCGCGATCGCGGCACGCCAGTCGAGTTCGATCACGCTCGACAAGTCGAAGCGTGCAGTTCGTCCGAGGGGGGCCGGAGCGGACCGAGCAATCGCGGTGAAATCGATCCTTCGTCCGAGGTCGGAGGGAACAATGACGGTCAGTCCTGCAGCAGAGAGTTCCCGCCCGGCCTCGGCAAGAAGCTGATCCACCTCGTCGTCACTCAAAACGATGCGGTCAGGCCGGCTCTGGGCCAGCAAGCGTTCCAACGGAGGCCAGACGCGTGCGCCTCGCCGGAGCGTGACAAGAAGCGACATCTCGGTCGATTCGAATCGCTGGCGGAGCGCTTGAGGTGCTCGCCAAAGCGCCTCGAGATCGAGGATCCGATGGGCACCAGACCGGCTCTGGAGTCCCAGCGCACCCAGGAAGGGTTCGTCGGCTGACCCCGGCGGTGGTGGCACGAGCCGGAACACCAGAAGCGGCGGTCGACGTTCGGGTGTGAGGTCGAATCTACTGACCGCGGTGTTGGCATCGACGACCACGGGGTTGGACGCCGCAAAGGCCTGGTGGCCGGCTGCCAGGGGAGCAGCTGGTGTCCTCGGCCATGCGTCGGCGATCGCGTGTACGAATGAGAGGATGCTGCTCGCCGCTGAGTGGGTGCCACGCACCGCCCACGCCTCCGGTGGTGCGGCAGCGGCGATGGACCGCAGATGGTGGCGATCGGCGTCGGTCAATGGCCCGACGCTCCATGCGTCGAGGCCCGTCGAGGACAGGCTGGGTGCCACGCTTGCTCTTGCAACCAGATGGAGAGCGTGGCGGGCGGCGCTACCGAGCGCCTGCAGCGAAGCGGAGCCGGTGGCGTCGAGTTCGGTCGCGATGACGGCGAAATCGACCAGGGGAACCATTGCCATGTCGACCGTCTCGAGTGAGACGGATCCGTCGCTTCTACTGAATCGATCGATCGCTCGGACTGGGAATTGGTCAACCCCTGACAGGCCGGCCAGTGATTCGAGTGGCCACAATCCAACGCTGCCAAAGCGCGGTGGATCAGAGGCTATGAAGGTCGCGTTGACCCTTGATTCCGCCAGCTCACGAGCGCGCATCGACCAATGCTATGCCGACGGTGTCCCGAACCCCATCGGTAGCGTGCCGCTGTGACCACCATCGACGCGCGCCACGAGCAACGGCAGGTGTCGTTCGGGCTCTTTGGGGCCGGTGCTGCTGTTTCGGCATGGGCTGCCGGCATCGTCATCACGAAATCGATCGGCATGGGCGGTCTTGCGATCGGGGTCTATCGATTCGCGATCTTCTCGGTGTGCATCGTTGGATGGATGGCGTTTCGGCGGACACCGTTCCGCTGGTCGATTCTGCGTCTGTCCATGCTCGGCGGGATTGCTCTGGGAGCAGACATCGCGTTCTTCTTCTCGGCCATCAAGCTGACGACGGTCGTGAATGCGACCTTGATCGGTTCACTCCAACCAATCGTTGTCGGCGTCGTTGCCGCCCGTTTCATGGGGGAGACCATCCATGCCCGCGACGCATTCTGGTCGCTGTTTGCGCTCCTCGGTGTCGGCGGCGTGATCCTGGCGTCCAGCGATGCTGTGGGTTGGAGCCTGCGAGGCGATCTGTTGGCATTCGCCGCGATGTTGTCCTGGAGCGGCTACTTCATCTTTTCCAAACAGTCCAAGGAGTGGATGTCTTCGACCGAATACACCGCAGGCACGGCCATCTGGAGCACCCTCATCGTCACTCCGCTTGCCGTCGGCTACGGGCAGGAGCTCGGCTTTCCCGGCTGGCGTGATCTGGTGCTGATTCTCGTGACGGTGGCGCTCGCCGGAGTCGTTGGCCATGCGCTCATGAACTGGTCGTTGGTCAGGATTCCGCTGTGGATCGGTTCGACCTTCACATTGTTGATACCCGTGGTCTCAGCAGCGTTGGCGTGGGTGTTCCTCGGCGAGCCGCTTTCGATCGGCCAAGCGCTGGGGATGGCGCTCGTACTCTTTTCCCTTGCGATGATCGTCAGCGGCCAGCGATCCACTGGTGGGCGACCGTGACGCCCTGACCGGCAATCAGCGCCCTCGACTCTGCGCCGGGTGGAGAGTTCGGGAGCCGTTGTTGTTCGTGAGCGATGATGCGGGTGCCGGCTTCGGAGCTGCGGAGCAGTCCTGCGACGAGCGTGACGGTTGCTTCGGCTGGAAGGAACACGAAGATCGTGGTTGCCTGGCTGAGCTCAGCAGTCGAAGCGTCCCCGGTGATGATCCTGACTCGATCTCCGACCCCGGCCTGCTCGGCGCGGTCGATGGCGGATCGGGCCAGGGCGGCATCTGACTCCACTCCGATTGCTCGACAACCTGTACGTCGAACGGCCTCGATCAGAATTCGGCCGTCTCCGCAACCAAGATCAGCCACGGTGTCGGCCGACGACACCTGGGCGAAGTCGAGAAGCTCGGGAATGAGATCGTTCGGGGTCGACAGAAATGGCCCGAGTGATGGGATGCCCGATCGGCGAAGGCCGGCCCGCTCGGCCAGGAGCCTCAGAGGGCGAACGGCCAGGTAGAGGGGCCAGGCGAACGCAGGTAGGTCAACAGCCGAGAAGTCTGCCTCGTTCGGGATGAGTGAGGATGGCCACCGCCGCTCGGTGGCCGGCCAGCGGAGGCGCACGGCGACGGTTACGTCGGTTGTGCGGGCCAGCGTCAGCACCGAGCGGAAGCGAGACTGAATCTCGCCAGCCCCTCGATCCATCGGCTCCCAGATGACGAAGCCTCGCCCGGCGAGAATGCTCGCAGCTCGGCGAGCAACCTCGGCGTTCGGCAGATCAATGTGAGCGGCGTGCCGTTGCATCGGCCGTTGCTCGGCCGCATCGCTGCCGACGTTCAACCCGGCATCCTCGAGCATCGAGTGAATCTGGGCCAGTTCGTACTGCATCCGCGCCCCGATGGCGGCACAGGCCGCGCTCGGCGTGCTGTCGGAGAGCGTGCTCAATCGTTCGTCGTGGATGGCCCTCATCCATTGATCGTTTGCGTCCGGAGCGTGCATCGCAACGATCATGGTGCGAGCAAGTGCGTTCATGGTCGATCAGACGGTGGGCAATTCAACCCGTCGCCTACCGGTGTCGGTGGTCGTTCGACCTACCGTGATCGCCGTGTGGAGGCAGGATGTCAAGCGAACGCTGGAGCGTACCGGTGCTCGCGCCCCTGGATCAGCC
>CAZYLX010000115.1:0-8039 GCA_964648595.1 uncultured Acidimicrobiaceae bacterium | reverse complement strand
GCCGAGGTCGTCGTCAGCCCTGACACCGTCGTCGGGGTCGGAACGACGCTGCTGCCGGCCAACGACATCGAGATCGATGGCCCGAGAATTGCTGACCGGCGAGTCGGCACCAACTACTGGGTCGGCTGTCAGCTGATCGAGTATCTGACAGCCTTCCTTGTTGCTCGCCCTGGCCTCAATCACATCGGTGCGATGCCGATCATCTCCGGTGGGTTCGGACTCTTCAATCGCGATGCCATTGTTCGCGCCGGCGGCTACGTGCACGGTCACCTCGGCGAAGACATGGACATGTGTCTCAGAATTCAGCGGACCGAATGCGACGGCGGCCGGCCCTATCGAATCGCCCAAGTTCCCGAGGCGATCGTGTGGACCGAGTTCCCACCGGTCAAAGACGTCCTGATGCGGCAGCGGATTCGCTGGCATCGAGGCCTCAAGATGATCATGGACGACTACGGGAACATGATCGGGCGCAAGCGGTACGGCACCGTAGGAACGGTAGGCGTCGGCTCCCTCTACCTGTTCGAGTGGATCGGGCCGATCCTCGAAGCGATCGGCTGGATCTTGCTTTCGATCTTGCTCGTGTTCGGTTTTGTGAATCCCGTTGCTGCGCTCTCGGTCTTTCTGACCACGCAATTCTTCGGAATGGCACTCACGATGCTCGGGGCCTTGATGGGCATCGCTCGCCTCGGGGTGTACCACCGCAGCCGAGACGTCTGGCGCTTGATCGGGTTCGCGCTCAAGGTCAACTGGGGCTACCGCCAGCTCACGTTGGTGTGGCGCATCCGTTCGATGTTCCCCGGCGAGAACATCTGGGGCGAGATGCCCCGCGCCGGCTTCAAGACGGTGGGGGCCCCGTGATGCATGGGAACGGGATGATTCGGCTGGCTGCCGCTCTTGCGACGATTGTTGCCGTCACTGGGTTGGTTGCCAGCTCGCTGGCCCTGCCGTCGGGAACGACGGTTGCGGTCGCCTCTTTGCCGTTGGAAGCTGACTTGGCAATTGGCGACGAGATCAGTGCTGATCCAAGCGGCACAGACCAGGTCGTCGATCCTGATCCCAACGAGGTCTTGGTGAGTTTCGTCGACTCCGACATGATCCCGGGAGAAGCCGCGGACCAGCAGGGGTTCGATGTTCCGGCCCCATCCGCTTCTGTCGACTCGGCCGATCTCGGCGCCGGTGCAACGATCACACTCCTGCGACCCGCAGGCCGTCGAGAGATCGACATCGCCGTCGCTGACGGTCTGGTCTTCACCGCGTTCACGACGACAGTGGTCGTGCCGAGCGCTGTCCATGAAGTGCAACTCGACCTTGCGATCGACGATGGGAAGGTGTTCTCTGCCACCGTGGCCGGCGGATCAAGCGAGGAGCTGACCTTCACGCTCGACACGCCCATCGCGGCCGACACGACGTTGGCCATCTCGGTTGAGGAGCGCTACGGGGCCACCTGCACCTCTGCCGCGGTTGAGCCGACAGCCGTGCACCTGGTCGAGAACCAGTTTCTCTTCGAGCGCGTCGACGCTCGTTCGGAGACCATCGCCGACTTCTTTCCCCCGGTCCTTCACCGGGCTGTCGTGGTGATCGATCCCGATGCTGACTCATCGGTGAGGTCCGCTTCGTTCGAGTTGGCCACAGCCTTCGCTCGTCGTTATCCGTCAATGCCGCTCATCGACGTCGTCCATGTGGCCGATCCCCCTGAATCGGATGATCCTCGCGGAGCGAGTCTGGTCGACCCGCCCGTACAGAGTGACCCGTTCACCCGCACCATCGTGATCACCGAGGGTGAGCGGGCGGAAATGGAAGTGGTTCGGAGATGGCGTGGTGTGCACCTTCGTATCTCCGGCCCACCTGGCCTGCTCGAGCGCATGGCGGCTTCGGTCAGCGCTCCCGAGCTTGGCTTCATCACGAAGAGTTCGGTTCGGGTCGAGGAGTTGGAAGCGATGGCCGCGCCGCAAGACCTACTGGCGCAGCGTTCCCTGCGTGACGTCGGCGTTCGCCGGCTCGTTGCCTCGGGCAGTCGCGTTCTGGAGCTACCGATCGCGATGCCTCAGGCTGCGTTCGGTCAGCCGGTTGACGAGATCCGGGTTCGACTCGGAGGTGTGGCAATCGCATCTTCGACACAAGGCCAAGATCCCGTGCTATCGCTCTGGTTCAACGGTGATCTGCAAGACGTCATCGACTACGACGAGTCAGGCCGCTTTGATCTCGAGTTCGTCATCGGCCCGTCGCAGATCGCTCGCGACAACGTCATCGTCGTTCGCTCCGAGCTTCCTCTCGATTGCGGAGACGAGCTTCCGAACCATGAACTCACCCTTGATGCCGCGTCATGGGTGGATGCTGAGCCAGGACAGTCGCTTCCGGTCTCCCTTGATCGGTTCCCTCAGGTGGCCGTCGGCCATTTGTCGGTCGTCACCGGGTCGAGCGACGACGAGCTCGAACTGGCCATGACGATGCTCGGTGTGCTGCAGGGATCGAGCCCCCTCCCGATCCATCCGCAAGCCGCTCCGATCGAGCGAGTGATCTCGGGCTTCTCACCGGGTCTGGTCGTGACCAACGGACTGGGCCATGTCGGTGATGCCGTCGCCCGAGACCTCACAACTGTTCGTTCCGATCAACTGGCGTTCGTTTCCGGGGAGAGCCCGGAGGATCTGGCGTTCCTCTCGACGAGCATCACCGAAACTTCACAGAACGTTCTGGTCGTCTACAGCCCGAACAGTGGGCTGAGCGAGACCTTCGCCCGCACCGCGACCGACCGCGGCTGGTCCGCATTCGTCGGTCGATCGGTCGGAGTACGTGGCGACGGCGACATCATCACCAGCAAGATCTCTGCCGCGGCGGCGAACGAGGCGGCATTGGCGACGCTCGCTGCGCCACCCGAAGTGCAGACCTCGATCGCCAAACAGTTCGGGCTCGGGGCACTCGCGGCGCTCCTCCTCGTCGTCGCCGTCTTCATGATCCGCTTCGTCTTCGGAGCGCTACGCCGCCTGAAATGACTGTCGCCTGAAGTGAGTCCGCGAGGTCAGTCTGAGTAGCGGCGGGCCTTCGCCTTCTTGCCTCGCAGATGCATGCCATGCATGGTCTTGATCACCTCGTCGACGGCCGAGGCTGGCACGCCGACAACGCTGTGGTGATCCGAGATACGAATGGGGCCGATTTCTTTGCCAGTCAGATTCGTGTTGTTGGCAATCGCTCCGACCAGGTCACCCGGACGGATCTTGGCCTTGCCGCCAACCCCGATGTAGACGAACTCCGTATCACCAGGGGTCGGACGACCGCCACCCTTTTGGTCGCCGGCGTTGCCGCGAGCGTTGGATTGCCCACGACCTCGATCGTTGGTGTTGCGGGAACCGCGATCGACCACCTTGGGAATCTCGGTGTCGTCCTTGCCTGGGTTCTTGAACTCGTGCAGCAGCTTGATCGCCGCCAAGGCGACCGTGTCGAGCTCATCGGATGAACACAGCTCGTCAAGCACACCGCGATAGGTCTCGAGATCCTCAGCGCTCGTTGCTGCTGCGACGAGGTCGGTCGTTCGCTGGATCTTCTTCGCCTTCAGGTCAGCGACACTCGGGAGATCTCGGACCGCGATCGACTGCTTGGTGAGACGCTCGACGTTGCGGAGCAGCCGCTTCTCGCGCTGTTCGACCAACGTGATGGCGACACCCTCTCGGCCGGCGCGCCCAACACGGCCGATGCGGTGGACGTAGCTCTCGGGTGCGGTTGGCACGTCGTAGTTCACGACGTGGGTGAGCAAGTCGACGTCGAGGCCCCGCGCCGCGACATCGGTGGCGATCAGGAGTTCGGCGGTTCCATCTCGAAGGCGGCCCATCACCCGATCTCGCTGGTTCTGGTCCATGCCGCCGTGAAGCGCTTCTGCCCGGTAGCCCCGGGCCAGCATGGTCTCGGTGAGATCGTCGACGTCGGATCGTGTCTTGCAGAACACCAGGGCTGCTTGGGGAGACTCGATGTCGAGGATCCGACCCAATGCGGTCGCTTTGTGATTGCGGCTGACGAGGTAGACCGACTGCGCAACATCGGAGTTGCCCGGTGTTGCGTCGGAGCGACCGATGCGGATTCGGATCGGATCGTTCTGATGTCGCTTGGCGATCGAATTGATCCGTGGTGGGAGGGTCGCAGAGAACATCACGGTCTGACGCTCTGCGGGCGTTGACTCGAGAATGGCCTCGAGGTCCTCGCTGAACCCCATGTCGAGCATCTCGTCTGCTTCATCGAGTACGACAGTCTCGATCCGGTCGAGGCGGAGTGATCGACGACGAATGTGGTCGAGGGCGCGGCCAGGTGTTGCCACAACGACATGAACGCCACGGTCGAGGGCGCGGAGCTGATGATGGATCGGCTGGCCACCGAACACAGCGATGACCTCGATGCCCAGCTTCTTGCCGTATTGCTGGATCGCCTCAGACACCTGAATCGCCAGTTCCCTGGTCGGCGTCAGAACGAGCGCTCGCGGAATCGGCTTGGCTCCGGCTCCGATGCGCTCCAGGATGGGAAGCGCGAATGCAGCGGTCTTGCCGGTGCCGGTCGCTGCCTGCCCCAGCAGATCGACCCCATCGAGGAGCAAGGGAATGGTCTCGGTCTGGATCGGCGTTGGTTCGACATATCCGAGCCCTTCGAGGGTGGTCAGCAATGTTTCGCTCAATCCGAGCGAGGAAAAACCGCTGGCGACCTCTTCCGCAATCTCATCCTCTGGTTCAGCTTCGATGACGGCGCTGCCGTCGATCTCGTCCGCCGTCGTGGTTTCGTCAGCGACCTGGACCTCGTCCGCTACATGGACCTCGTCAGCGACCTGGACCTCATGCGCTGTTTCGATCTCGGCAACATCCGCGAGCTGAGCAATGGCTTCGGTCTCGGGATCGGTCTCATCGACGGTGGCATCTTCTGCGACCTGGTCTGCCGGCGCTGCCTCGTGCGGGTCGGGAAGTGGTGCCAACGGGTCGTTGAACGTGGCGGCATCGAAGGGCTGTTCGGATTCGTGTTGCATGACTCGGTCTCTTCACCTGGGCCGATTCGGCCCGTCAGGGAGCCTTCACCCTACGAACTGCTTCGCCCGCTTGTCCCCTGTCGATCGACTCACTCGTGTCCGCGCCGCCATCAGGGCCAGACTGCCCGGGTGCATGTCGTCCTCGTTCAGCCCGAGATCGCTCCGAATACGGGCAACGTCATTCGGCTCTGTGCCAACACGGGAGCGACGCTGCATCTTGTCGAGCCATTGGGGTTCCGGATGGAGCAGCGAGAACTGAGGAGGGCTGGACTCGACTATCACGAGCTGGCCGATGTCGTGGTTCATGCCGATCTCGAATCGGTTCGTTCCCAGCTTCCTGGGCGATGGTTCGCGTTCACCTCCGGAGCACGACGGAATCACGCCGACGTCGCCTACGAGCCGACGGATGTCGCCGTGTTCGGCACCGAGCGGGATGGCCTTGCGCAATCGGTTCTGGAAACAATCCCGATCGACCAACGCCTTCGGATTCCGATGCGGCCCGGCAATCGGAGCCTGAATCTCGCCAATGCCGTTGCCGTCGTGGTGTACGAGGCATGGCGTCAGGCCGGATTCGCCGGAGCCGGCCACGGGCCGCTCCACGGGCATGGCATGACCAGCGAGCGGCCGGGAGACACTCCGTTCGACGCTTGAGGTTTCCAGAATTGCGACGGGGAGTACTCAACCGTGGAAACCATTCGGCCGATAGAGGCGGAGAGAGATCGAATGGGTCGCGACAACGGCGTCGCCGGCCCTTCGATCTCCAAGGACGCGAAAGAAAGATCGTCACATGGCTGAAGTGCAGGCATTGGTGCTGTTCGAGGGACTCCCGCTCGTCGACGGCAAACAACTCGTCAACGACCTCAGTTGGCGATGGCCTGGGGTCGGGAACCCACAGAACCTGGTTCGCGGCGACCATGAAGTCGGCTTTGCCCTTGGCGAGGCAGCAGTGCTCATGGTGAACATCGATGCCCAGATGGACTACGTCGACTTTCCCGATCAGCAGGTCTCGGACAAGCTCTGGCCAGGCTCGGTCAATGGTCTCATGCGGCATCAGTCGCACATGTTGTTGTCGGTGAACCTCGAGAATCGCCGCTGGACCGACCTGTTCGAATTGGCAACGAAGATGACGGCGTCTGTTCTCTCGGCCGCCCCATCAGCGCTCGGCGTCTATTGGCCATCGACCCCGCAACTCATCAACCGCGTTGCGTTTCTCGAAGGTGCGTCGGCGCTTCCCAGCCTGCCGCTGGAACTGTGGGTCAACATCACGGTGGGCAAGGGTCGAGATGGTTCGGTGACGGCATCGACGTCTGGTCTCAACGCCTTCGGGCTGAGAGAACTGGAAATGGTCGATTCGCCGGAGTCGCGCGATGCCGCCCGAATTCGATTGACCAACCTCGTGTCCCAGATGCTGGTGCAACGTCGCAACGTGAACGACGGGGCTTCGCTCGGCTACGACGACACGTGGAAGGTCGAGGTCGTGGTTGCTCCCTCGAAGCTCGACCGTGCGGGCGATGTGTCGCAAATCCTCTTCGAGCCGGCGACCAACCAGGCCATCATCGACGCGTCAGCAGATGCCAGGGTCTGACGGATCTCGCAACTCAGAGCCCGGCGTACCAGTCGTACCCTCGTTCGGCCCAGAAGTCGGCCGGCTGTGTGTCGGTGAACTCGATCACTCCGACGCGTTTGAGCTGTTTGATGCCGTATTTCAGAGGCGTCACGAGCCGCAAGGGTGCCCCGTGTTCCTGATCGAGTAGTTCGCCTTGGAGCTCGTAGGCGAGAAGCGTCTGAGGATGCAGCATGGCTGCCCATTCCAGGCCGACGTAGAACCCGCGATCGGGTGTCTCGAGGCTGACGAAACCCGGCGGCGATGAGAGCTGCTCGGGGTGATTGGCTTCCAAGAAGTCACTGAACCTGACGCCACCCCAGGTGACGACGTGGCTCCAGCCCTCGACGCACTTGTGCTCGACGGTCATCTCCTGTTTCGGAAGATCGGCGACGACGTCCATCGTGTACGAGGCGATCTCGGTTCCCTCGTTTCGGACAGACATCGACCAAGCGTCGAGATCGATCTCGTTGTCGATGCCGCGGCGCCCATTGACTCGGATCATCGATGAATCACTTCGATCGAACGTGGGAGCGAGCTTGTCGTCTCGATACAGGACTCGCCACAGCGATTCGTTCGCCTCATGCACGTCGCGCAGCGGTCCAGGGATCTTCATGTCCTCTGGGCTGTTCTGGATCCAACGCCAGCCCGCGAACCCAGCGAGCGCAGCGGCGCCGCCGGTGAGAAGCGACCGTCGCGTGCGGCGCCGGTACTCCTCGGTGGTCATCGTCGGGTAGGACGCCTCGAGTTCGGCATAGCGGGCGGCCCGCTGTTCGTCGGACTCAGCCATGGTTCGTGGCCTCCTGGTTCTCGGGGGCAGCCCGTTTCTCGTAGCCGGTGACCATGCTCATGAAGTTGGCCCCGCCGGCGCGGCCCACCTGAAGCAGATGAACAACGAAGAAGATCAGGAAGATGATGGTGATCGCGAAGTGGATCAGACGGGCCGACTCGTAGCCGCCGAAGAGTGACGTCAGCATCGAGAGCTGGGTTGGCTTGTAGATGGCGAGCCCGGTGAGCACCTCGATTGCGCCGAGGAACAGGATCAATGAGTACGTCAGACGTTGGGCGCCGTTGTACCGAGCCTGCGGCGGAAACGGCTTCTTGCGGCCAATGCCGAGATCGTGGAGGAAGACCTGGACGCTGTCGCGGAACGTTCCTCGCTCGGGAACGATCTGTCGCCACTCTCCGCTGCGCCACGTGTAGAGGCCATAGGCGATGCCATTCACGGTGAAGAGCCAGGCGAAGCTGAAGTGGAACGCCATGCCCCGGGCCAAGCGGCTCTTGAGCTCGAGGTTCTCGTTGACCCAGGTCGGCCAGAACTCGAAGAAGGAGTAGTCGCCGACGCCGAGCACGAACGGATCTCGCAGGTCAGCCCAATAGATGCGGTAGCCGCTCCAGATCATGATCATCAGGAGCGGGAAGTTGATCCAGTGCATCCAT
>CAZYLX010000114.1:0-8070 GCA_964648595.1 uncultured Acidimicrobiaceae bacterium | reverse complement strand
CCGGAATCCTTCGTTGCTCGGTCGCCGGTCCGTCCGTGATGCTCGGGTGGTGGCGCGGGCGGGCGATTCCCGATCTACGGCTCCTTGGTCGATCGCCGCATGGCGAATGGTCGAGGCGATTCGACGCAAGTGGTCAGCAGGTTCCGGAGCCGGCGTCGTCAACGGAGGATCCCGCTCGCTCCACCGCGCCGGGCGTCGCGACGAACTCCCAGGTGTAACTGTTAGCTGAAAGCACAAGCTCGAGCACGCCAACGTGCTCGCTCGACCGGTATCGCGACCCCGGCCGTCCCTCACCGAACTGGTCGGAGTCAGCTCCACCGGTTCCGACGTTGAAATTCATCACGCCCTCCTCGTTCGGGTCGCCGTTCGGCTGAAGCGGACCCATGCGTTCGTAGTTGGCAGGACCGGCGGAGACGATCACGTCAGCGCCGGCAGCGTGGAGCCTGCCGTACATCGGGCCGAGGTCGGCTGCGGGCTCGATCTCGGCAGATGATGTGAAACGGGCGTCATGCCAGAACACAGCTCGGCACTCGGCTGGTCGCTCACGTAGCAGATTGTCGAGCCACTGATACTGCTCCGAGCCCTCGCTGCAGCCCCCGACATCGGCACATCGCGAGTTCAGCCCGATGATCTGCCATGCACCGATCGACGTGACGAACCAACCCTTGCCGGCCGTCGAGTCGGTCGGGGTTCGAGCGACGAGGTCGTAGAACGGGCCTCCGGCGTCTATCGCAAGATCATTGTTGCCGGGCACAGCGAACATCCGGTCGAGTTCATCGCCGTAGAGCGGCAGGAAACACTCCTCGACCTTGGCGGTCGACCCGTCGCTCGTGAGATCGCCGACAGCGATCACCGTGCCCTCTGTCGATGCGACCAGGTCGGCGACTTCGCGGCCACGACCGGCACAATCGGAAAGACTCCCGACAGCGATCACGGTGGCCGGCGGTGGCGGTGTAGCGGTGGGAGGGAGCGTTGGCAGCGGCGGGTTCGTTGGCAGCGCGGGCGTTGTCAACGGCTGGCGAGGCGTTGAGCCGGGCTCGTCGCCTTCGATGACTGTTGGCCCAAGCGCCTCCTCGGTGCCCCCGTCGCCAGCGGATTCGAGCGCAGACGGGTCGCTGCATGCGGCGCTGAGCACCGCAAGCACTACCGCCAAAAGAACCGCCAGTCTTCCCACAGGACCAGGTTAGGACCGAGCCTGAATCGGTGGGAAGGTGTCGGGATGAGTCATTCACCACGTCACGGCATCACGATTCCGTTCGCCGGACTACCGCTTTCGGAGCATCGAGACGCCTTTCGCGAACTGGTTGACCTCGGCTATTCCGACGTTTGGAGCTCTGAAGCCGACGGTGCCGACGGGTTCACGCCGCTGGCGCTCGCTGCTGCGTGGGCACCCGAGCTCCGCCTCGGGGTTGCCATCATTCCGGCGTTCACCCGAGGCCCAGCGCTGCTGGCCCAGAGCGTGGCCTCGCTGGCTGATGCCGCTCCTGGCCGGTTCGTCATGGGTATTGGTTCATCGTCGAATGTCATTGTCGAGCGGTGGAATGGCATCCCGTTCGAAGAGCCATACCAGCGGACGCGCGACACGGTCCGCTTCCTGAAGACGGCGCTGCAGGGTGAAAAGGTCACTGAGGAGTACTCGACCTTCTCGGTGAAGGGTTTCCGGCTCGGCATCCGACCAGCGCAGGAACCGCCGATTCTGGTCGCCGCTCTTCGGGAGGGCATGTTGAAGATGGCCGGCCGCGAGGGTGACGGTGCGATCATCAACTGGTTGTCGGCCAACGATGTTCGGACGGTGGCTCCGATCGTGCACGAGGCCGCTGCCGCTGCCGGCAAGCCCGCTCCCGAGATCGCGGCCCGCATCTTCGTCTGCCCAAGTGACGACGCTGAGGCCGTTCGAGCCCAGGCCCGGTTCGCGATCGCGGCGTACCTGAACGTCCCGGTCTACGCCGCGTTCCACGAATGGTTGGGTCGGGGCGAGGCGCTCGGCGGTATGTGGGAGCAGTGGAAGGCGGGGGATCGGAAGGCAGCATTGGCCGCGATTCCCGATCATGTGGTCGACGAATTGATCATCCATGGGTCGCCCGAGTCGTGTCGGGAGCAGATCGATCAGTACCTGGAGGCGGGGGTGGACACAGCGGCGATTGCCGTCATGCCCTTTGCGGGGGTGCAACCCCAACAAGCCGCCCGCGACCTCGCCCCCCGCTGACCCCCAAAAACGCGAACCCCGAGATCTCTGACCAAACCCCGGGTTTCTGACCCTCACTTTCAGTGCTGTCAGCCCCCGGTTGAGTCTCGATCTCGTACATCGACGAATGCAGCCTCGGGGTGGGCGGTGACCGTCGGCGATGGTTTGACCTCCGTCGCCACCCAGCGACGTTGCTGCCCAGCGAACCGGGGGCTGAGAAGGTCGAAACTGAGGGTGAGGAAGACCCGGGTGTCCGCCTGCGGCGGCCCTGGAGTTGATCGCTGCGCTCACAACGTCCCAGGTTTGGTACTTAGGGGGTGGTGGGGAGCCAGACGAGGAGGAAGTCGTCGATGGTGATGTCGGTCTTCTCCAACGGAATGTCCGACGGCTCGATGTTCTCCGCCTTCTCGGTCCACTCGTCGTCGATCTCGATCACGGCGTCTTGTAGCTCCGTCTCGAGCTCATCGAGCTCGTCGATCTTCTCCGCCACCCGATTCTGCGCCGTATGCAACCGAGCCTCGGTCGACTTCGACTGCCGGTTCCCCGAGGTCGTCCGCCGGGCCGCGCTCGCGAGGGAACGGGCCGACTTCCGCCCGCCGAGCAGCCCACCAAGGATCGACGAACCCAGATCGACGATGTTCTGTGTCTTACGACCCTTCGACTGCTCTTCGAGTTCGGCAACGCGGTCCTCGGCTTTCGCCAACGCAGCCGTGACCCGGTCGTACTTGGTCTCCAGCTTGACCCGCAGCTTTGCTGCTGCTGCGTCGGCACCGTCGTCGGCTGCCTTCGCGCACCGGGCCGCGAAATCGGCCTCCGATTCGCCTGGCCGCGACCACAGCTTCAGATCAGGGTTGTGGCTCAGGGTCAGCGTTTCGTCGGTGTACAGCTTGGCTCGGAGTGCAGTCTGGGCTTTCTTGGCTGCCGTTGCCGTGAGGTTGAACTCGGGCATGACGTAGATCGCGCCTGCCGGAGCGTCGGTACCGAAATCGCGATCGTCGAAGTCGACGGTGATCGCGTCATCGATGTCGATGTCGCTCCCGGTCAGCGGAACGATCGCCTCCCATTCCTCGGAATGACGAAGGTCCGCCTTCGTTTCGTCGAACAACAAGTTGATCCGGGCCGCCAAGGCAGGCGACAGCCTCGTGCCGTCGGCTGAGGCCCCGACCGCGTCGAGCCACGGGCTCGACGGATGCACGTAACGCATCGGCAACGAGTCCGGAACCTTCGGCGGCACGGTCGACTCGTTGTCGGCCAACACCGGAGCCGTCTCTGCATCTCCAGCGCCGTCAGACGCCGACGCAGCGCCGGAAGCCGCGGCCCCACCCGTCGCAGAAGCCGCGGCGGAGTCTGCGGCGCTCGAGTGATCAGCCATCAGTCCGCCGATCTGATTCCGGGTGAGCGGCCCGGCCAGGTAACTCATGGCCC
Source organism: uncultured Acidimicrobiaceae bacterium (assembly GCA_964648595.1). Taxonomy (GTDB): domain Bacteria; phylum Actinomycetota; class Acidimicrobiia; order Acidimicrobiales; family SZUA-35; genus SZUA-35. The sequence goes on along the minus strand of CAZYLX010000114.1, from coordinate 4,460 downwards.
AACGAGTGGTGAGCAGCGGAAGTCGGCTGGAGCGGGCCGAGCGCAGCACGAATTGTCGTTTGCCGAGCCCGCTGATCATACGTTCGACCTCGTCGACGTCGACCGAGCCGTCGGCGCCTCGCAGCCCATCGATGAGACGGTTCTTGTCCTGCTCGGTCTGGAGGCGCCCAATCATCCACGTCCCGGCGTTGGAGATCGCCTTGTAGTCGAGATCGATCGGGTTCTGGGTGCTCAAGACGAGACCAACGCCGAAGGCTCGGGCCTGCTTCAAAAGTGTGAGGATCGGACCCTTGGTCGGCGGGTTCGACACAGGCGGTGCGTAGCCGGCGACCTCGTCGATGTAGACGAGGACACGAAGTTCGCCGGTGCCAGGTTGGGACCGCATCCAGCTGATCAGTTTGCTCAGCACCAGGGTCACGGCGAACTGCCGCTCTGGCTCATCGAGGTGGCTCAGGCTCACCACAGCAGCCCGCGGATCACCATTGGCGTCCCACAGCATCCTTTGGATGTCGAGCGGTTCGCCGACCGACCATGCTGCGAATGACGGTGATGCGAGCAAGCCATTGAGCTTCATGACCAGAGCGGTGCGGTCCTTCGGGGGGAAGAAGGAGTCGAGCTCGAGCACGCCCAGCTTGCGAATGGGCGGATCCATTAGTTGCCCGAGGAGTGTCGGCAGATCCATGGGCGTGCCGGCGTCCCAGGCCCGGGTGATCAGGTTGGCCATCAGGATGTGTTCCCGGCCAGAGAGCGGATCGCTCTCGACTCCGACCAGGCTGAGCAGGCCGGCCACGGTGCTGTCGACCTCGTCCTGCAGCACTTGTGGGTCGTCGCTGGCCGGTTTGCTGAGGTGGCCGAGCGCGTTGAGCGGCACTCCCGCGTCGGAACCCGGCGTGTAGATCACAGGCTTTGCTGCTTTTCGCAACGCTCCGACATCGGAACCGTCGAGACCCCATGAGTCGAGGCCGCTCGACCACATCTCGGCAGTCGATGCCGCCAGATCAGCAACGGTGGTGTCGGCGACGCGTGCGGCGCCGGCGTCGATCCATGGCTCGAAATCCTCGGGGGCAAGCGAAGGGAAGGTGAGGCTGAGATTGCCCAGGTCACCCTTCGGGTCGATGGCGAGGACCGGCACACCAGAGAGCAGGGCCTCCTCGAGCAACACGACGCCGAGGCCGGTCTTGCCCGATCCCGTCATACCGACAATGACGCCGTGTGTGGTGAAATCGGCGCTGTCGAGCAGTACCCGTTCACCGGTGCGGTCGCCTGCCCCCGGCTCGATTTCTTCCCCGATGAACCATTCGCCCGGACCCCGCTCGATGGTCATTGTCCTCGCCCTTCTGGCGTTCCCGCCCGCTCTAGCTAGAAAAAAGGCAGACTAGTCCGCTTCGCCGCGCGCACTGCGAGGGCGATACCCGCAACGAGGAGAAGACCCTATGGGTTTCATTGACAAGATCAAGGCTGCCCTGGGCGGCGCTACCGACAAGGCCGGAGACATGGCTGACAAGGCCGGCGTCGGTGGAGTCGTCGACAAGGCGACTGACGCAGCCGGAGACGCACGTTCCACCGTTGGTGGCGTCGTCGAGGGTGCGGTCGACAAGGCTGCTGACGCCGCCGATTCGGCGACCGGCGGCAAGGTCAGCCACCACATCGACAAGGTTCAGGACGCCGCCGACAAGATCGATGGCGAAGTCGACCGAGATGCCGGCGCCGATGCCGCAGAAGCGGAAGCCCCAGAAGCACCCGCCGAGTGATCTGATTGTCGGCGGTGGTTGGTCGACAAGCTCGGCCAACCACCATCGACGTGTCCTGTCATTCAGGTTTCATTCGATCAATCCAGGCTGAGGCGTTCGAGGAATTGAAGTTGTTCCGGCGTCGGTGCCGGAGCGAGCTCACCCCGATAGTCGGCGTCGCCAACCTGCCAGACGGCAAAGGCTTCGGCGAAGTCGCCGGCCCCGGTCGCGAAGTCGGCTGCCCCGTTGCCCGGCCACCACGGTGCATCCACCGCGTCTCGTGCTTCCAGCCAGTCGCTCCGTTCATCACCGGAATTCCTGCTGACGTCGACGGCATGGCCGAGTTCGTGGGCCAGGATGCGTGCGAGATCCGATGAGGTGGCGCCCGGTCGGACGAACACCTCGATGCGTTCCTCTCGACTCCACGTGTAGCCGGCGATGTTGCCGGCGCCAACGATGAACTCGATCTGCCAGCCCGGCAGCTGCTCTCGCCATGGATATTCGATGGCCTCCAACGCCGGTCCGGCCAGGGCTTGCACGCTCGGTGACTGGAACGTCACGGTTGCCGGGGTCGCTTCAGCATCGGAACCTGTGAGCCCGAACGCATACGCGGAAAGCAGCGCTGTCGCAGCGTAGATCGCGCCCAGGAACAGGCGATAGAAAGCATTCAGCATCGACTCGTGGAACGACCCTAAACAGGGCCTGCTTGAGCCTTTTCGAGGTGCTTGGTGAGCGAGGCTTGTGTCTCGTGGGTGTTGAGCCCACTGGTGTTGGGCATCAGATAGACCGGCGTGCCAGCAAATGGGATCGGTTGCCACCCACTCGATGCCTTGCGATCGACGCCGTGACGCCACCCGGTGAGGCCGACCATCACCATCATCGACGGGCGCAACCACCTGACGAGCCTCTCGACGCGGGAGACACCGCTTCGGAACTCGGCGCCGGTGATCTCGTCGGCTCGACTCGTTGTGCGTTTCGCGAGATCGGTGAAGCCAACGCCGTGATGGAGGAGTGCGTGATCGGTTGCACGGTCTTCGCTGACGATTCCGGCAGCAAGAGCGGCCGGCCAGAATCGGTTGCCCTTGTTGGCGAAACTCACGCCGCTGGCCGCTGAGACCTGACCCGGGTTCAGACCACACACCAGCATCTTCATGTGCGACCCGACGATGTCGGGAAGGCTGTTGAGGCGGGTCGAAAGCGGCCCGTCGACGCCGAACCCGGCACCGTCGATCAGGTCATCGATCGGAATCGGCATCGTCCCACTGATACTGATCCGAACCTCAGACCCCACTGGGAGTGACCGGTGGAGGCGTCCGAGCCAGAGCGGAACCTCTTCAGCATCAACGCGCGATTCCCGGCGCAGGCCGATCTTGTCGCTCGCCGCCCTGACGAGATGGTCTCCGCTGCTCACTCGGGAGGAGGGTACCGGCCCGCAGTCTGGCCCTTCAAACCGGGAGACGGAGTCCCGAGGTCAGCCGGCGGGTGGGAGGGGAGTGGCCCCGAGTGTGGTCAGGGTCCGCGCCGACAATCGGTGCGCGGCAGCGACCGCTTCCTCTTCGGGCAGGCGGGAGTCGAATCGTGAGACGAGATACCCGGCGGCAAATGCGTCTCCCGCGCCAGTCGTATCGACAACGTTCTCGACGTCTGGGACCACGTAGGACGTGGTCTCGCCGGCTGACGCCACCACCGTTGGCCGGGCGCCATTCTTGATGATGGTCGTCGCCGCGAGCGGGTCGGCCCTGACCACATCGAGCAATTCGGCCTCGTCACGGTTGCAGAAGAGAACGTCCGGTTCGATCTTGGCGATGAGATCGCGAGAACCGGCGACGCCGGCGTCGGAGATCGCTCCCGTGGATGACGCATCCAGTGAGATCGGCACTCCCGATTCACGAGCTTCTTGCAACATCGCCAACGTGGTGGTTCGCGTCGGGTCGGTGAGAAGTGAATACATCGGGACGTGAACAACTGAGCTGTTCTCGAGCCATCCAGCCGGTGCCGTGGTCAATTGGTCGGCCGCCCCTCGATCGGTGAGGAACGAGCGCTCGCCACCGGCAGCGATGAGGGCGACGATCGAGCCTGTCCGGCCCGACCGAACCACCTTCACGTCGACTCCTGCATCGGTCAGCTGGCGTATGAGCCGATCACCAAGCAGGTCGTCACCGACACTGCCGACGAATCGAGCCCTGGCTCCAGTTGAACATGCTGCGACGGCCACGTTCGCCGCACTGCCACCACGATGCCGCTCGATCCGCGCCGGCGAGTCGGTTCCCGTTCGCACGCCTTCAGGTGCGAAGACGACCACATCCTCGATCAGATCGCCTATGCACGTGATCACGAGATCCTCCCGATCGTTCGAATCGCCTGTGCCGATCTCGTCGAAGGTACCGGTTCGCGGCTGCAGGGTGATCCGAGAACTCGATGGCAAGTGGCTACGATGGCCCGATGCCTTCGCTCGATGTCTCCGCCGCTCTCCAGATCATCGATGCTGGCCTTGGCGACATGACCGACCGCGAGCTCGTTTCCACCGCCGAAGTAACCGATCTCCTCCTCGACGTTCGAGCGTTGCTCAGCGACGTCGAGACCATCGGCAAACCGACCGGGGCAGCCTCGAACGCAGCTACCGAAGCGGTCTGATCGCTTTCGCGATCTGCCCGAGAGCGGTACCGACAACGAAGCCGGCAGCAACGTCGGAACCGTGATGCATGCGAGCATGCACCCGACTCGCTCCGA
>CAZYLX010000113.1:0-8106 GCA_964648595.1 uncultured Acidimicrobiaceae bacterium | reverse complement strand
TCGATGAGCTCCCCCAGTTCTGGGACATCCTCACCGGGAGTCTGTCAATGGTCGGACCGCGAGCTCAACGCCTTGACGAGGTCGCAGCGTACGACCACTGGCACCGGCGACGCCTGTCCGTCAAGCCCGGGCTGACCGGACTCTGGCAGGTGAGGGCCCGCCAGGATCCGTCGTTCGAGGTACGGGCCAACCTCGACCTCGAGTACATCGACTCGTGGTCCCCGCTCCTCGATCTCCAGATCGCAGTTGCTACGATTCCGGCCGTGCTGAAGTCAACCGGAAACTAGGCCCATGGCACCCCAGCCGTCCGTGATCTCCGACACGCGTGCGTACCGCGTTCCCGCGTCCGGATTCCAAGCGACCACGATCCATGAGCGCTGATCCCGGCTGGCCGTCGCTCACCATCTTCGGCATCAACTACGCACCCGAGCCTTCCGGCAACGCCCCGTACACGACCGGACTCGCGGAGCACCTGGCCGATTCGGGATGGGACGTGTCGGTGGTCACCGGCTACCCCCACTACCCCGCTTGGCAGCGGCAGCCCGCGCCCCGGCGAGCGATGCGCAACGGCGTCGTCATCGAACGTCACCGGCACTCCGTGCCGCGCTCACCGAGCGCCGTACGGCGGGCACTGTTCGAGGCTACGTGGCTCCTCAGCACACTGCCGGCCTCCCTTCGCAAGCGCCCTTCCGGAGTCGTGGTCGGGGTCGTCCCCAGCCTGAGTGGAGCCGTGCTCGCCACCGTCTCCGCTCGCAGAAACGGAGTGCCGTGTGTCGTGTGGTTCCAAGACCTCATGGGGCCGGGTGCGGAACAGAGCGGCACATCCGGCGGAGGGCGAGTCTCTGAAATCGTCGGCCGGATCGAGATTCGCCTGGCCCGGCGAGCCGAGCGCATCCTGATCGTAGCGGAGGGCTATCGCCCCTACTTGGAGGCGGGCGGTGTGATGGCCGGCAGCATCGCTCGCGTCCGAAACTGGAACCTGCTCCCCCCGACATCGGCGAAACGCGATCCGACGCGCGACGCCTACCGGATCGAACGCAGCGCCGTGGTCGCTCTTCACTCCGGCAACATGGGCATGAAGCAAGGTCTCGACGTCGTGGTCGAGGCGGCCGGTCTGGCACCCGACGTCATGTTCATCCTCCAGGGCGACGGCAATGCACGTACCGGCCTGGAAACGGAAGTGCAGCGGCGCGACCTCGGAAACGTCCGCTTCCTCCCGTCGCTCGGGAGCCAGGATCTCGCCAACCTGCTCGCCGCGGCCGACGTGCTCCTCGTGACCCAGCGGCCGTCGGTCACGAACATGTCATTGCCAAGCAAGCTGGCGTCGTACCGATCGACCGGCGTACCCATCGTGGCCTCGGTCGATGCTCAGAGCGAGACGGCGCGCGATGTCGAAGACAGCCGGATCGGGTCCATCGTGCCGCCGGGCGATCCGGCGGCACTGGTTGCCGCCGTCCGTCGGACAACGGAAGATGAAGATCGTTCGCCGACGCCGGACGTCCCCGGGATCGACGCACACGCCGACTCCACCGAACGGCTCCACCAGACGGCGCTCACCATCACGGAGCTCGCGGGCGTTGATCTCGTACCGCCTCGCCGATCCCTGCCGCCGTTCGACATCACAAAGCCCGTCCTCGTCCTCGCTCCCCACCTGGTGCTCCCGGCTCGCAACGGTGCGGACATCCTCGTTGAGCAGAGTGCACGGGAGTTGTCACGATACGTGCCGTGCGTCGACATCCTCGGGGCCGAGGCGGACGTGCGGTGCGTCGACGGCGATATCAGCGAGATCCGCGCCCACGATCGTCGCATGCGCAGCCGCCGCACCGCCGCCGTGCGCACGATCGCCGGAGGCAGCCACTACTACCGCGAGAAGTTCCTCACGCCGGCCTACCGGCGAGCGGCAGTGGAAGCGCTCGGAACCGGCTCGTACGGCGGTGTCGTCTGCAGCTACCTGACGACCGTCGAGGTCGCTGCGGGTTCCGGGTTCCCAATCGCCGCGTGGACCCACAACGACGAGTTTCGTTGGTTCGCCGACCTGCGCGACGCCGCCCGCGATCCGGTCAGGAAGCGGACTGCCGAGGCGTCCCTCGCGTTCCTGGAACGCTACGCCCGCCCGCTTGCTGCCCACGCCAGGCTCGCTCACGTGACCGCAGAGGACCGCGCGGGGTTCACGGAGGTCATCGGCCGTCACGATGCCCGCGTGGTTCCCATCGGAGCGGATACTGATGCGCCGGTCGCTCCGCCTCTGCCGCCCGGCGTCCGGCCCCCGACTCTTCTGTTCGTCGGATCGCTCGGCGTCGGCATGAACGCCGATGCGCTGCAGCACTTCGAGACCGCCTTCGCTCCCGACCTCCGGCGGGCACTCCCGGGCCTGGAAGTGGTCGTGTGCGGCAGCGCCCCGTCGGCGTCTGTGGAGGAGCTGTGCCGCCGCAACCGATGGGACTTGCACCCCGATGTGTCGAACGAGGCGCTTGACGCCCTCTACGACGCAGCGACCTTCTCAATGCTGCCGTTCGCGTATGCGACCGGGTCGAAGCTCAAGCTCCTGGCTGCGCTTGCGCACGGTGTTCCCGTCCTCGCCACCGAGGCGGTCATCGCCGACGCCTCGCTGCTCGGTGCGCCGTCGATCCGATCCGACGATCCGGCATCGTGGATTGCCGCGATCAACCACGTGATCGCGGCGGGCATCGATGCCGAGCAGCGGAACCGGTTGCGGGCGCTGGCCGAGGATTCGTCCTGGGCGGCCTCAACGCGACAACTCGTGGACTACCTGGCGGCCGGCTAGGCGCTTGGCGGCGGCGAGACGAGCGTCAGATCACGTTGCCGCGCCAGTAGGCGGTGTCGGCTCGGCGTAGCGCGACCCGCTCATCGGCCGCCGGGGTATCGCCGGAGCGGCGGCGGGCGACCCTCGCAACGAGACCGCGGTTGAAGCTGTGAACCATCCACACGAACGAGTACGTCCACGGCTCGAGCGGACTGCGGGCCCGCTTGCGGACCAGGCGATGTTTGGCGCGTTGGATCATCAGCGTCCGACGGATCTGTTCCCCCGGCTCCGATGACCAGCTCGCACCACGGACGTGGGTGACCGCTGCGCCCTGATCGAGCGCGATCCTGAGACCCCGATCAGCGATGCGTGCGCACAGATCCGCTTCCTCGGCATAGAGGAAGAAGTCCTCGTCGAATCCGTCGACGGCGTCGAAGACCGCCCGCTGCATGACCATGACGGCACCGTCTACGTAGCCGACGTCCACGAGGCCGTCACGATCGGTGCGCTGCGCCCGCCTCGCCATGCTGCGGTCTTCCAGCTTGGCGAGCCCGATCATCCTGCCGACGGCCTCGGCGACGCCCGGCACCGATCCAGAGCTGCGCTGCCACGATCCGTCGGGAAATTGCTGCTGCGGGCCGACCACGCCAACGGCGCGGTCGGTGACGACGTCGGACGCGAGGATCGCCAGACAGCCGGGGTCGAGCACCACATCGGGATTGACGAACGCAAGGATCGGCGACGGCGACGCCGACGCACGGGCGCCGGCGTTCGCGCCGGCAGCGAAACCGAGGTTCTCAGGAGATTCGATGAGCACGGCGTCGGGGTGCGCATCCCGGATATGGGCGCCGGTGCCGTCGGTCGACGCGTTATCCACCACCACGATGCGGGCATCGACCCCTTCCGACACGCGGACGGATGCGATCAGCGCATCGATGTGCGACCGGTTGTTGTGGGTGACGGTGACGATGTCTATGGCAGCGGTCACGGCGTTGCCTCCGTGAATCCCGCACTCGCCTTGGGCGAGGCGATCGGCGCACGAAGGGGCGAGGATTCCATCTCAGCTTCCCGCCAGATCCCGAACGGCGCCTCGAGCGAGATTCGGCTGCCGAAAGTCGTGGGGCTTCAGCCGCAAGAACGCGACCGCAAGCACTGCAGAGACGGTGTATCCGAGTGCGCTCGCGAGAGCAGCACCAACCGCTCCGTGCTGGGGAGCCAGCGTCCACATGCTCGCAAGACCACAGGCGAGGCCGATCAGCAAGCTCACGGAGGCGAGGCCACCATGACCGATGGCAACGAGGTGACTGGAGGCCACGAGCACCACCGACATCGCGAGCGTTCCGACCAGCAGGATCCAGAGAGGTGCAACGGCTCCGGAAAATGCCTCCCCAAAGATCGCCGGAACTGCAAACGGGGCGACAAGCGCAGCACCCAAGGAAACCACGCCAACCGTGATCACCGCGTAGTCGACATAACGCGCTGCCAACGTTGCCACCGTTTGCTGTGGCTCCCTCGCAATGGTCGCGAAGCTACTTGCGGCATACGCACGGGCCAGCGGCAGCGGCAACTGGGAGATGGTGGCAGCCACCGAGTAGATGCCGAGTTGTGCGGGGCCCATCAGCGAAAATAGGAACACCTGGTCAGCGCTCAGGGAGGCAACCGATCCGAGCTGCGCCCCCACCGACCTCAAGCCCATTGAAGCGAGCTCCCTCATCGGAAACGCAGGGCCACGCAAGACGGGACGCACGAAGAGCCATCCGACTCCCGCGGCAATCACGGTGCTCGCGACGCTGATCGCCACGACCGTACTCGGATCAAGAAGACCGGCCGCAGCGAGCACGACAACACCAACGAGCGTGGAAATCGCCGGAACGATCCCCACAACGCTGATCCGGTCGAAACGTCGGCGGGCCACCAGGACGCTCGCGAAGCAGTCCCGCAAGATCGCTACCGGAGTGAGCGTCAATCCGATCGCGAGCCACATCTGAGTCTGGGCTGAGACTTCCGAGAGAAGCGTCGCATTCAATGCCAGCGCGGCAAGGAGGCCCATCGGCATCGTTGCGAGGCTCAGTCGGAACGCTGAGCGCATCACCTCGTTGTCGTCGTCGACGATCGCCGCGTACCGACGAACAGCGAGGGGCAACCCGAGTCCGAGCAGGAATGGCGCGATCATGAGGGCTGCCAGGGTTGCCGCGGCCTCTCCCTTGCCCGCCGGGCCAAGCGTGCGGGCCACGATGGGGGCGCTCAGGAAGAGCAGTCCGGCGCCCAGGGCGTGCGACGCCACGATGGCGAGCGGCGAATTGGCGCGCAGCACCTGGGCCATGACTACTGCTCCTTCACCGTGCGGGGCCGGATCACACGCCGCAGGGCTCCCGAGAACCCCCGGACCGCTGTGAGCGGTCGGAGTCGGCGGCGGGCCGCCTTGAGCTCGAGATTCGAATACTGGGGAGCTGGACGTCCCGCAACCTTCAATCCGCCGAGGCGAGCGACGACCTGCTCCTTACGCATCGCTTGATACGGTTGCATCCGCGCAAGTTCGTCGATCGACAGGTCCACTGCCTCGACCGCTTTTGCTGCGCGAGCCTCACCGAAGAACTCCGCTGCACGCTCCGTACGCACGAGAACGATGCTTCGGCCGCTCCGATCTTCGAAACTCGGTGCCCCCGCTTCGTCGAGGTGCCACGCGTCGCCGAATGAGATATCCGCCAACTCGCCGGTGCCGTCAGGACAGATCTTGCACCGCCACGGCAGGTGGCGGTTGAGCACGTCGCCCCACGACTCCGCATAGGAGAGGGATCGAACCGATCCATCGGCGAGCCGGGCCGAGGCCTGCCCCGGCCAGCCTGCTCCGCGGAACCGCAGTTCGTGGACCGCTGTGGGTTCCGCGTCCATCTTCTTCAGCAATGCCGTCGTCCCCGTCATACCGGGCGTGCCGGCGCAGAATATCGATAGGTAGAACACGATCGTTCGATCCAAATCGGTATCGCCCCGGGCCAAGCGGCGAGCCGCCGAGATGTCGCATGGGCGACCGACGAGAACGAAGCGCTTCCCTGTGGCCGACGCTTCCCGCAGTCGCTCGAGCGGAGCAACCGGCTGGTATCGAGAGCCGCTCCCGGCGATCACTTCGTCGACCGAATCGCTCAAGACGACGTCGCTACGGATGGGATCGATACTCGATGCTCGCACATGGAGTACCGCGTCGGCATGGTTGGAAGCGATAAGCCAGGCTGCCATCGCCGAGAGGGCGCCTCCGGAACTCGCGGCGTGCCGAACAACCGGGTCACTGGACCACGCTATGAAGCTCGCATGCACCGGACCCCACAACGGCGAGATCGGGGTAGCCGACGTCGACGTCGGGCCTTCTACGATGGCCCCCGGGCAGATCCCGATCGCGCGCTCATCCTCGTCTGTCGTGAGGAACTCAATGCCGTCCGGTTCCAAATGACCAGTCGAGCCCAAGACCATGCGGATCTTCTCGGGCGCGACCGCGACACAGCCCCCGCACCCGGAGCACAGATTGGCATCGACGACCTGCCGAATCGTGGTGAGCCTACGCGTCATCGAGCAGCTCCCGAACGCCCGCTGCGTAGCGGTCGAGTCGCCGAAGCGCGAGGTCGTTGGCGGTGCCGGCGCTGTGTGCCCAATCCGGTCGTTCGTCGAGGAACGCCTCGGTCGCTTGCACGACGTTGTCTGCGGAACTCGTTTCGAGATCGACCGTCGCGTCGTAGCCGAGCGAGGCGAACAGGCCGCGGAACTTGGGGCTGTACGACAGCGGGAGGACGGGAACACCTGTTGAGAGTGCCGCGATGCAGGCGTGCATTCGACTCGCGATGAGGCCGTCGAGGCGCGAGATGTAGCCCTTTGCTTGTTCAGGTGTCCGCAGGTTCTCGGCCATGACCATGTCGGGGAATCGATCGACCAGTTGGCGGGCCACGCCTTCGTCGCTGTCCACATCTGTCTGCAGACCCATCACATGGGGCACGAGGTGTACTTCGACGCCGTTGAGACCATCGAGCCACTGAGCCAGTGCAAATACGGTCGATCCGTAGTTGTTGTTCATGCGGCGGCGCTGCTCGGGATCTCGCATGAGGAGCCCCGATACGTTGAGACCGATCCGGAGTTTGCTCGAATCGGGCAGCTCGGCCGGCGCGAGGTCGAGCCGGAAAGCCGCATCCGAGGCGAGATGCGCGGTGGCGCCGGGAACAAGGGTTCGCACGACACCCACTGACTCTGCATCGCGCACCCACGTGCTGGACCGGCGACGGAGCGCCCGAGCGGCGACGGATCGGGTGGCACTCGACCGGAATGGACCGATCGTCTGCGGGGCAGTGACGACCGGAATGCCTCGTCGCACTACGACTTCGCTGAGCCCGACGATCCTTCCGAATCGACGGACTCCGTAGAGGTCGGTGAGGCTGTCGCCTTCGGCGATGTCAAAGGCAAGCACAACCCCCTCCAACACCGCGGTGAACGAATCGCTCCCGAACGCTCCGGCAGCGATGTCCCTGCTCGTGACGCGAAGCCCGTTCGCTCTCTGCCCATTGCCGAGCCATCTAACCTCGAGCGTCCTGCCGAGACCGGCGACCACCTCAGTGAGGATGGCGTGATGGGCCCGGCTGAGCGCGCCGACGCCGAGATTCGCCGAATCCGGGTTGTGCCAAAGGAGCGCGATGCGCAGATCGCGCCCCCGGTTGGTCACATCGGTCACGGTACCTCCACACCTCGACACGTGGACTCCGGGACCGGAATGAGCACGAGACCAGCGGAGTCACCGGCGGGATTCCGCCTGCGCCACTCAGCACACCATACCCGGGGGCACGCGGCGCTCCCCGCCTTCTCGCGGCCGGCGCCGGCCGCTCCGGCCCGCAGACGCCTATCGGCTCATGCGGACACGCGCAGACGCCTGCTCGATGTCTCATTTCGGCCCTGACCGCCCGTCGATCCGGAATCATCTCTTGCATACGAATCGTCATTGGGGCGTACCGTCTTGAGGTGAACATGGGCCCACACGGGTCGCTCGGGACCGGGCGGAAGACGCGAGGGGACACGCACAGGCCGTCCCCCAGCTTGAAGCGAACGGCGAACGGCAGTCGCGCTGACGGCCAACGATCCGGAATCGGACTCGACTCGGAGGCGCCACGTCAACGCGGCCTGAGCAACGAGCAGGGTTGCCGAAGCTCAGGGATTAGCCGAGGCGCGTCCGCTGGCCTTGACGCACCAGTGATCTCACGGGTCGCGACATCACCCAGCGGCGAGCTTCTACACGTCGAGCAACTGTGTCTAGATGCGGGCGAGCTCTTCGGCCTGCTCGGGGTGCTCGGCCGCCCAGTTGGCGTACCAGG
>CAZYLX010000112.1:0-8165 GCA_964648595.1 uncultured Acidimicrobiaceae bacterium | reverse complement strand
TCAATGATATACAGCAATATCTTGTCACCCCAAGGCAGCGGACAACAAGCGGTATGTCGAGATCATGCGTCGGTACTCCGAGCTGGGCGAGATCGCCGCCGTTGGAGCGAAGCTGAGAAGTGCGACCGAGACGCTCGACGTTGCCGGGATGCTCTACGCCGAAGCGGAGGCGGACGAGCGCGAAGAACTTCGTGTCGAGATCTCCGCGGCCGAGCTGGCCATCGCCGACCTCGAACAGCAGGTCCGGATGTTGCTTCTGCCCAAAGATCCGAACGACGGCCGCAACGTGATCATCGAGATCCGAGGAGCGGAGGGGGGAGAGGAGGCGAACCTTTTCGCCCGCGACCTCTTCGAGATGTACCGGAGCTACGCGCAGTCGCAGAACTGGAAGATGGAGATGCTCGGATCGCATCCGTCCGACCTCGGTGGGTTCAGCGATGTCACGTTCACCTTGGCTGGAGCAGGGGTCTGGACGCGCATGAAGTTCGAAGCAGGCCCTCACCGGGTGCAGCGAGTTCCCGTAACTGAGTCGCAGGGGCGTGTCCACACATCGTCGGCGACGGTATCGGTACTGCCGGAAGCCGATGAGGTCGATGTCGACATCGACCCGAATGACCTCCAGATCGACACCTACCGATCGTCCGGGGCCGGCGGCCAGAGCGTCAACACAACGGACTCCGCCGTTCGGATCCTGCACAAGCCGACGGGCGTGATGGTCACGATGCAGGACGAGAAGAGTCAGATCCAGAATCGAGCACGGGCAATGGTCGTGCTGCGGTCTCGGCTGCTCCGTGCTGAACAAGAACGGGTGCAGGCGGAGAGTTCGGCGCAGCGAAGGGATCAGGTTGGCGGCGGTGGCCGCTCAGAGAAGATCCGGACCTACAACTACAAAGAAAACCGCGTCACCGAACATCGGATCGGCCTGACCCTCTACAAGCTCGACAAGGTGTTGGCCGGAGAATTGGCCGAGATCAGCGACGCTCTGGTGCAAGACGAGCGGACCACGCAGCTCCAAACCGAGATTGCGGACTGAGCGGAGCGGCGTGGAGGATGAGCGGAGCGGCGTGGAGGATGAGCGGAGCGTCACGTGGCGTGAACTGTTGGCGGAAGCGATCGAGCGGCTCGGAGCCGCCCGAGTTCCCGAACCGGAAGTCAGCGCCAGAAGGATCGTCGAGGAGTGCTCCGGCGCCGACGGCGCAGAACTGGCGTTGGTCCTCGGCGAGTCGGTCACGCAGCGGGGTGTTGCCGCCTTCGACTGTCGCTTGGAGCGCCGGTTGGTGGGTGAGCCGATCCAGTACGTGGTCGGACGGTGGGGGTTTCGATCGCTCGATCTGTTCATCGATCGCCGAGTGTTGATTCCGCGGCCCGAGACCGAGATCGTCGCGGGAGCGGCCATCGAGGAGATTCAGAGGATCCAATCGCTGGGGGGACCGCCCTCGACGATTGCGGTGGATCTCGGGACCGGCAGTGGGGCGATCGGCTTGTCGATCGCCGCCGAGACCCTCGAAACAGCCGTGTGGCTCACCGACGTCTCGGACGAGGCTCTGACCGTGGCGAGAGGAAATCTTGCAGGGCTGGGTCGGCTCGGGAGCCGCACGCGAGTTGCCGCCGGGTCGTGGTTCGAGGCGCTCCCGGTGGAGCTGATGGGTTCGGTAGGTGTCGTTGTTTCGAATCCGCCGTACATCGCCGACAGCGAAATACTCGATCCCCAAGTTGGCGAGTGGGAGCCCCGCGGCGCTCTGGTCTCGGGCCCTTCGGGCACCGAGGCATTGGAAACCATCGTCGATCAATCGGTGGACTGGTTGATCGCCGATGGGGCGCTCGTGCTCGAGATGTCGCCGTGGCAGACCGGCGCCATCGCCGACCGTGCCTCCCGGCTGTACTCCCAGGTCGAGATTCTCGATGACCTTCGTGGTCTGGCCCGGGCGGTGGTGGCCAGAGGTCCCAACTCCGACGCCGCTGCTCGCCAAGGCTCTTGATGTCGCCGGCGATCGGGGTAATGTCCGCTCACACAACGAGGAGACACCGCATGTTCGGACGTAACAACAAGCTCGACACCAGCTGGTTGGCCGGGGTTGCCCTTTTCGACGGTTTCAGTGACGCGCAGCTCGCCCAGGTTGCCGAATTGGGCGAGCGGGTCGACGTCGCCGCAGGCTCGGAGATCGCTGACCAGGGGCGGATCGGCAATGACTGTTGGGTGGTGGTTGAAGGCACGGCGAACATCGTCATGAACGGCGAATACGTCACATCGGTCGGCGCCGGCTCGATGATCGGCGAGATGGCACTGCTCGAACACCGCCCCCGCAGTGCTGCTGTGTTTGCCGACACCGACATGGTGCTGGTCTCGTTCGACACCGAAGGTTTCAACGCCATTCTCGATGCGAATCCGGTCGCCAAGGGTCGCGTGTCATCGATCCTGACTCGCCGCCAGAGCGACAACATGAACCGGCGAAGCGGCGAGGGCTGAGGTCTTTGATGAGGATTGCGGTTGGCTCAGATCATGCCGGCTACGGGTTGAAGGAGGTCCTGGCCGCTCATATTCGGAATGCCGGTCACGACGTGGTCGACGTCGGGACCCACTCGACCGAATCGGTCGACTATCCAGCGTTCGGCGCGGCGGTTGGGCGAGCCGTGGTGTCTGGGGACGTCGAGCGTGGCGTTGCCGTCTGTGGCAGTGGCATTGGCATCTGTATTGCCGCCAACAAGGTGCCCGGCGTGCGGGCGGCCACCGTGCATGACGTCACCTCGGCCCGGTTCACCCGCCTCCACAACGACGCGAACGTGATGTGTGTTGGTGAGAGGTTCATCGGCCACCAAGTTGCCCTGGACGCCGTTGATGCGTTTCTGGCGACCGAGTTCGAGGGTGGCCGACACGCACGGCGAGTCGAAGCCATCAACGACCTCCTGCCCTAGGGATCGGGAAGGTACCCTTCTCGACTTCGGTGCGGGATCGGCTCGACCGAAGTTCTCGGAGGTCGCCACCATGCCCTGGCCCGTCACGATCGACGACGAAGTTCATACCCTGATCGGCAAAGAAGTCGAACGGCAGAACACCGGACTCCAGCTGATCGCATCGGAGAACTTTGCGTCACCTGCGGTCATGGCGGCCACGGGATCGGTTTTCACGAACAAGTACTCCGAGGGCTACCCCGGTCGGCGGTACTACGGCGGCAACGCGGTTGTCGACGAGGTCGAGACCCTGGCTATCGAACGGATCTGCGCCCTCTTCGGTGCCGATCACGCAAACGTCCAGCCCCACTCCGGCGCAAATGCGAACATGGCTGTCTATCAAGCGCTGCTCGAGCCAGGCGACACGGTTCTCGGCCTCAGCCTCGACCACGGGGGCCACTTGACGCACGGCTCGCCGGTGAATGCCTCGGGCATGACCTACAACTTCGTTGGCTACGAGGTCGGCAGAAGCGACGAGCGAATCGATCTCGACCAGGTCGAGGCGTTGGCCAAGGAGCATCGCCCCAAGCTGATCGTCACCGGTGCCACTGCGTACCCGCGCAACATTGACGCTGCCCCGTTCCGACGGATCGCCGATGAGGTCGGCGCCCTCTTGATGTTCGATGCCGCCCACGTCGCTGGCCTGATCGCCGCCGGTGTGTATCCGAACCCCGTTCCTCACTGTGACGTCGTCACCTTCACCACCCACAAGACGCTGCGTGGGCCACGAGGCGGTTGCATCCTGAGCACCGACGCTCATGCCAAGGCAATCGACAAAGCAGTCTTCCCCGGCCAACAGGGCGGACCCCAGGAGCACGCGATCGCGGCGAAGGCCATTGCGTTCGCAGAAGCCGCCACCGCTGAGTTCAACGACTACGGAGCTCAGGTCGTTGCCAACGCGTCGGCACTGGCCAAGACGCTCGTCGAGGAAGGGTTTCGACTCGTGTCTGGCGGCACCGACAACCATCTGTTGCTGGTCGACCTTCAGACGTTCGATGCCGAGCTCACCGGCAAGGAAGCGCAGATCGTGCTCGACGAAGCGGGGATCACCCTGAACCGGAACTCGATTCCCGACGATCCGCGTTCACCGTTCGTCACCTCCGGTGTCCGGATCGGCACGCCGGCCGTGACAACGCAGGGTATGAAGGAACCGGAGATGGCGCTCATCGGGCAATTGATCGCTCGCACCCTCAGAGAGCGGACCGATTCCGCTGCGATCGCCGCCATTCGCGAAGAGGTTCGGGTGCTCTGCGTGCCTTTCGCTCCCTACCCCGACCTCCTCCGATCAGAAGCGGTGCCCGCCGCCCGCTAGGTTGCAGAGTCGTGGACCCGGCACCAACGCTGTCATCGCATCTGATCGTGATGGCGGTCGCGTTCTGTGTGACGGTCCTATCTGTTCCGCTCGTCCGGGTCTTCGCCATCGCTCGCGGGCACGTGGTCGAACCGGACGAGCGTCGAGCTCACGAGCGTCCGACGCCGACGCTCGGTGGCGCGGCCATGTTTCTCGGCTTCGTTGTCGCCATGTTGGCGGCGTGGACGTCCGGCCGCTTCGACACGACCTTCGCCGGTTCGAGCGAGGCGATCGGGATCGTCGGATGTGCGCTGATTGCCTACGCCGTCG
Source organism: uncultured Acidimicrobiaceae bacterium (assembly GCA_964648595.1). Lineage (GTDB taxonomy): Bacteria > Actinomycetota > Acidimicrobiia > Acidimicrobiales > SZUA-35 > SZUA-35. The sequence goes on along the minus strand of CAZYLX010000112.1, from coordinate 3,595 downwards.
GATTCATTGACGACATACGAGAGATCTCGGCCCCGGCGAAGCTTGCCGGTCTCGTGCTCGCAGGAACGTCACTCGTCATCGGCGGCGTGTCGATCATCCAGTTCCGTGTTCCGTTCTCTTCGGTTTTCATCCTGCCGCTGGACATGAGTTACCTCATCACCGTGCTGTGGTTGCTCGGTATGTGCAATGCGGTGAACTTCATCGATGGTCTCGATGGCCTTGCTGCGGGAATCATGGGCATCGCTGCGCTGGCCTTCTTCGTGTACACCTTGAAGCTGACTGACGAAGGGTTGCTCGCCGAGTCGAACGTCGGCTCCCTTGTCGCCGTCATCGTTGTCGGGATCTGTGCGGGGTTCCTTCCATGGAATTTCCACCCGGCCAAGATCTTCATGGGCGATGGCGGAGCCTTGTTGCTTGGCGCCTTGATGGCGGCCAGTACGGTGTCGGTCGGTGGTCGAGTCGAGGACCCATTCAGCGGCCAGACGTTCTTCTTCTACGCACCGATGGTCATTCCGCTGCTGATTCTCGGTGTTCCCATTCTCGACACGGTCTTCGCAATCGTCCGTCGAACGGTTCGACGCCAGGGGCTTGCCACTGCGGACAAGGGACACTTGCACCATCGCTTGATGCGACTCGGGCATGGCCATCGTCGGAGTGTCGCCATTCTCTGGGCCTGGACGGGCCTCCTCTCGGCCTTCGTGTTGTGGCCCGTCTACAACGACAGACAGGGCGATGCCATCATTCCGTTCGGCCTCGCGGCGTTCGGGCTGTTGCTGCTCTCGGCCTTCATGCCCGGTCTCCCGACCGCTGCTCGAGCGTCGCGGGACCTGGATCGATTCCCTGGCGACGAAGAAGCGGGCGACGATACGGAGTCCAACGTTCACCAGCTCGATGAGGTGCGACGCGGACGCTGAACCGCTTCCTTCGTCGGAGCTCGTCGAGATGGTGCCTGGGATATCTCACCGGAGCTGATTGGCAGGAGTTGTGGGAGCTTGCGGCACCCGCATAGGGTCTCGACGCACGTTCGCGGAGGAGAGCCGGTTCATGGGCGCCGATTCGGAAGCCACATCTGATCTTCCCGCGACACCGCGACGACTCGACCTCAAACTCGCGGAGAGCTCAGGCTCGTATGAGCTGGTGTTGGGGGCGGTCTTGTTCGGATTGATCGGACTCGTGATCGATCGTCAACTCGGGACCACACCGGCGTTCCTACTTCTGCTCACCATCGCCGGCCTTGCGGGTGCTTCGATCTCGATCTACTACCGCTACAAACACCGCATCGCTGAGCTCAAGGCCGAGACCGAAGCGATGCGAACGGCGAAGAGCGGTGGTCGATGATGACCGAACCGTCGGAATCAGCGGTCGAGCATGAGCCAGCTCCAGAGGTGATCAAGACGCTTGGCGTGAACCAGCGCCTCGAGGGTCCGTCGCCTGCTGCTTCGGTCGCGATGGACATGGTCAAGCGAGGTCTCCCGCTGCTGCCTGTCGGCATGATCCTCGGCGCAATTTTCGCCGAGCTCGCCGGAGCGTTGTCCGTTGCGTTCGGCATGGTGCTTGTATTTGTGAACTTCGCCTTGTCAGCTGCGCTGCTCAGTTGGGCTTCCAAGATCTCCTTCGCCGTTGTTGCTGTAGTAGCTCTCGGCGGATATGTCATGCGCCTTGGGTTGATCTTCCTTGCTGTCTGGCTCGTGAAGGACATGTCCTGGGTGGCTATGGTCCCCCTCGGCGTCACGATCATCGTGACGCACCTCGGGTTGCTGTTCTGGGAGATGCGTTATGTGTCGGCCTCTATGGCCAATCCCGGTTTGAAGCCCAAGATCTCCAAGAAGGGTCCTCGGCCCGTCGCTGCTGGTCGGCGACACATCCGGTGATCCAACCGATCGTCTCGCGCGATTCGGTACCGAAACGAGAAATTTCCCACTAGCTTGCACCCGGCGTCGGAGCCCCGACCTGGACAACTGAAGGAGTCGCTCAAGTGCTCGCACTCGAGTTCCCCCCAATCGACAACCTCGTGAAGTGGCCCGCCTACTTCGGCGAAGACACCCTCTACGCGTTCAACAAGATCAGCCTGATCAGCATGCTTGCCATGTTGATCCCAGCGGCGATGTTCCTGCTGTCCAAGAAGGAACTGGTTCCGAGCGGCTTGCAAAACATCGTCGAGAGCACGGTGCAGTTCGTTGAAAATCAGGTGGTCATGTCGGCGATTGGAGCCGAGGGTCGCAAGTACCTTCCGCTCCTCCTGAGCATTTTCATGTTCGTGTTTTTCGGAAACATCTTCGAGGTCATCCCCACCTTCCAGATGCCGGCCAACGCCCGAATGGCGAACCCGATCGTGCTGGCCCTCGTCGCCTGGGCGACGTTCATTTCGGTCGGTGTCAAGGCTCAGGGCTTCGGTGGCTTCATGAAGGCGTCGCTGTTCCCGCCGGGAGTTCCGAAGGCGCTGTACCTGCTGGTCACGCCAATCGAGTTCCTCTCGACCTTCCTGCTCCGGCCCTTCGGTCTCGCCGTCCGTCTCTTCGCCAACATGCTGGCCGGGCACATTCTTCTCGTCACTTTCGGTGTGCTCTGCATCACGTTGTGGCAAACCTCGGCCCTGGTGCTCGTGCTGCCCTTCAGTTTCGCCACCCTCGTCGGCCTCACCGGTTTCGAGGTCATGGTCTCCCTGATCCAGGCCTTTGTCTTCAGCCTGCTGACGGCTGTCTACATCTCGCTCTCGCTGAACCCGCATCACTGATTCCTCACGTTTGAGTCCACGTAACTGATTCCATCCTGGCAACAGGATTCCCGTCAAGATCTCGCCCTCGGGCAGAACAACAAACCGCCCACACAGGGCAACGAAACAGGAGAAACCAATCCAATGAGCTTCCTCGCAAGCACCGCAGCTCAGGTCGTCGAACTGGCGGCCGAGGTCGAGGTCGACGCGGCAGACGCCAAGGCCGAAGCAGCAGCCAGCTCCGCAGGCTTCGCCTACGGTCTCGCTGCCATCGGCCCCGGTATCGGCATCGGCTACCTCGTCGGTCAGGCTGTCCAGGCCATGGCCCGTCAGCCCGAGTCGGCCGGTCAGGTCCAGACAACGATGTTCTTGGGCATCGCCTTCACCGAGGCGCTCGCGCTCATTGGCTTCGTCGTCTTCATTCTCCTGAAGTTCGCCTGATCCCGTGTTCGCACTGCTGCGATTCGCCGAAGAAGGCGCCGAGGAGGCATCGAACCCGATCCTTCCCGTTTTTGCCGAGATGTTCTGGGGAGCCATCGCGTTCTTCAGCCTCTGGGCACTCGTGAAGTGGGTGTTGCTGCCCCCGGTCAAGGCAACGATGGATGCCCGTGCGGCCAAGATTCGAGGCGATCTCGACGCTGCGGAAATCGCTCGTTCCCGAGCTGGTTCTGCAGTGGCTGAGGCCCAGGATCAGCTGGTCGGTGTCCGAGCCGAAGCGGCCGAGATCATCGAAACAGCCCGAGCCGAAGCTGAAGCCGAACGCGCCGGGGTCATTGCCACCGCCGAAGCTGAAGCGGCCCAGATCCGAGCGGCAGCCGCCGACGAGATCGCAACGGCACGGTCCGCGGCGGAGTGTCGTCGCCTCGCGCCTCCCTCGCCAGA
>CAZYLX010000111.1:0-8169 GCA_964648595.1 uncultured Acidimicrobiaceae bacterium | reverse complement strand
CGGTTGGCGTGGGTATACGCCGGTGCCGGCCCCGATGATCGACCGAGCGTCGACGAACTTCTCGAGGCCGCGCAATCGGTGGACTGAGCTGTCACCGAACCCGGACCTCCGCGCGCGAAGCTGTCGCGATGCAAGTTTCTCGGGACTACATCTGCGAACACGGCATGCCCCAACCGTGGGCGACGTGCACCGAGTGCATGCTGCTCCCCCACGATGAGCAGCCGGTACCCAGGAAACCCGCACCGGAGCCGGCAGCCGAGCGGGCCAAGGCAGGCAAGCCGGCCAAGAGTTCCGGAGGGCCAAGACCGAAGAAGGCGCCGAGGTCACCGGCACCTCGCCTTCCTCGTCACATCGACGATCAGCCACCGGAGCTCACCGGTTCATGTGACCTGAGCTACGAGGTGCCGGAGCAGAACGTTCCGTTCCACATCTCGGGCCCGGACCACGACTGGCTCGCTATCTCGACGCTGCCGGCGCGACTCCGAGCAAACGGCTGGGTGTATCTCCAAGTCGGCCGGAGCGTGATCGCGCGAGCGCGCGTTCGTGGCGTCGGATACCGGGATCGCCGCTGGACCCAGGAACCGACCGAGACAGCAAGCGATGCCGGGGCCGGCCCAACCCTCGAACTCCACCCGAACAGCTGGGAACGGCTACGGACCTCGCTCGGCCCCGAGGGCGACGTTCCGATTCCGGGCTATCGCTACCTCCACACTGGCCCCGACGACTCCGTGCAGGTCGCCGAGCCCGAGGACTCACCTCACGGGACAACCTGATCCGTCACGCCGATGACATCGGCTGCCGGCGGGGTGTCTCACCAGTGCGGTCAGCAGCCGGCTTGAGTTCCGGGATCACGTCCCGAGCAAGGTGCTCGAACGCAGCCAACTGGCCTTCATCGCTCGGGTAGTAGAGCCCGATGTCGCCGTAGCCGGCATCTCGCAAGCTCGTGACCAGACGCACGAACAGCTGCTCGTCGTCGTAGTAGCGAATGCGACCTCCGGCTGCCCTGGCCTCGGCATCGAAGAGGTTGACGCTTCTGCCCAGGCTGTTCGGATCTCGACCGAGCTCGACGCAGAGATCATTCATCCGTTGCTGACGTTCGACCAGCTCATCGATCTGGACGCCGAAGTCAGGCGAAAAACTCATCGTGTTCCACACATCAGCAAAGCGGGCCGTGTGTCGCATCATCTTCGGACCGAGCGCGGCTGCCACGAGGGGCAACCGGGGCCGTTGCAGGGACGAAGGATGCATGACCGCGTCGTGAACTGAGTAGTACTCGCCCTCGTACGTCGTGATCTCCTGCGACAACAACAGCCCCAGCAGCTCGAGATACTCGCCGAACCGCCTGGCCCGCTCGCCGTTCGACCAGTTCTCGAGCCCGATCATCTCGGTGCCGGGGTCGATGGTCAGGCCCGTGCCGATGCCGAGCTCGATCCGGCCGTTCGAGATCTGATCGATCGTGACCGCCTGGTGAGCCAGTACTCCCGGGTGGCGTAGCGGGATCTGCGAGACGTTGGTGGCCAACCGAATCGTGGAGGTTTCCACGGCAAGAGCGGCCATGAGCGACCAGCACTCGAGCCAGTACGCCGGTGGGTTGGCCCAGTCGCAGAAGTGATCTGGGATGGCGGCAACGTCGAAACCGAGTTCCTCGGTGTGCAGCACCTGCGCCCGGTACTCAGCCCACGGACGACCGGGCAGCGTCAACACCTGGAAACGGAGTAGTTGATCCATGCGGGCAAGTTAGCCGCGAGCGGCAAACCGTCGAAGCGCTTCCAGGCACGGCAGCTCAGCCGCCAGTGGCGGCACCGATGTCGAACCCACACACGAGCCAGCCGTCGCTCTCGACCATGAAGAGTTCGATCGTCCTGGAGTCGCCGCCACCAAACGTGACCTCACCCGAGGTCGACCCACTCTGTTCCCCATTGCTGACGTCGACGTTGGAGCTGCTCAGGCGATAGGACTCGATCAGGACGGGGCCGAAGACCTCCTCGATCGCTCCGGGCCCAGCGTTGTCGAAGCAGCCGGCATCGCTCAGCTCCCACGCCTCATCGAAATCCTTCTCCTGCACCGCGGCCAGGAACTCGTTGCCGGCGTCGATCGGCCCCGACACGGCGCGCCAGAAGAAGAAGCTGCAGCCGCCGATGAGCAACATGAGCCCGAGCACGAGCCCGACAACGAGCTTCCATTTCGACCGACGCTTCTCGACGGTCGGCGAAGCAAACGAAGGCGCGCCGTACGACGGCTGACCCGAGAATGCCTGCGGCGAAGGCGGAGGTTGCGAGACCCCCGGTGGTGGTGGGACATTCGGTGGTGGTGGGACGTCCGGTGGTGGTGGGACATCTACCGGAGCTGGAACGGCCTGCGGACCGCCCTGCCACGCAGATCCATCCCAATACCGCTGCGTTCCTGGCGGATCGCCCTCGGCATGGAACCAGCCCGCGCCCGCTGTTGCCTCTGCACCACTCATGGTTCCCTCCATGTCCTCGAATGCGTCCGCAACACTAGTCGCGCTGCGATCATGTCAGGACGGCGGTGATGCCGTGCCAATCGTTGCTGCCAGATTCGGCTTGTTACCAGCTGGTCACGTAGCATTCCCGGCCATGACTCAGCCCGATCTTCAAGCTGCTGCCTCCGCCATCGAGCTCGCCTCCGGCGTGATCAGCGGTGCCATCACCCACCTCGCCGAAACGAGCACCGTCGACGCCGACCAGGTGCTGGCCTATGACATCGCCCACGCCTCAGCTGCGGTCGAAACTGCACGATCAATGCTCGACTACGGCAACAAAGGCGACCTGGAAGCCAAGTTGACCTGCGTCTTCGTCGCCGATGCTGTCGCAGATCTTGGCTCCAAGCTTTGGGGTCGCGAGACTGCCTGGGCCTGCGCGACCGATGCACTCGATGGCGCCCGCACGTTTGTCGCCGAGTGGCGTGATGCAGCCACCCTCGCCGACCTCGCATACGAGGACGGCCCTCGTCACCTCGACAGCGACTTCGAGCTGGTGCAGGACACCTTCCGTCGATTCGCCGAGGAACAGATCAAGCCCAGGGCCGAGCACATCCATCGTGAAAACGCTGACATTCCCGATGATCTGATCGCCGGTCTCGGCGAAATGGGTGTCTTCGGGTTGTCGATCCCCGAAGAGTTCGGCGGCTTCGCTACCGGCGGTGAATCCGACTACTACGGCATGGTCATCGCTACGGAAGAACTGAGCCGGGCGTCGCTCGGCGCCGGTGGATCCTTGATCACCCGACCCGAGATTCTCGCCCGAGCGCTCGAGGCCGGCGGTACCGAGGAGCAGAAGCAGACATGGCTCCCCCGTCTCGCTACCGGCGAGATCATGAACGCCGTTGCGGTGACCGAGCCCGACTTCGGCTCCGACGTCGCTGGTGTGAAGACGATGGCCACCCCGACCGATGGCGGCTGGCTCATCAACGGCGTGAAGACCTGGTGCACCTTCGGGGCCCGGGCCGACGTGCTCATGCTCCTCGCCCGCACGGACCCAGACCGCAGCAAGGGCCACCGTGGCCTCTCCATCTTCATCGTTCCGAAGGAGCGAGGTGACGGCCACGGCTTCACACTCGGCCAGGAAGGCTTGGTTGACGGCGTCACCGGCAAGCTCGAGGCCCGCCCGATCGACACGATCGGATATCGCGGCATGCACTCGTACGAGATTGCGTTCGAGAACTGGTTTGTGCCAGCCGAGAATCTGATCTGTGGCGTCGACGGCGAGGGCCGCGGCTTCTACTACCAGATGGCCGGTTTCGAAAACGGCAGGCTCCAGACTGCAGCCCGGGCCGTCGGCGTCATGCAGGCGGCCTACGAAGCAGCCAAGGAGTACGCCGAGAACCGCGTCGTTTTCGGTGCCCCGATCTCGGAGTACCAACTCACGCGAGCCAAGCTCACTCGCATGGCGGCAATCATCCAGGCCTCGCGCCAGTTCTCGTACTCCGTCGGCCGGATGATGGCCAAGGGCGAGGGCAAGATGGAAGCCACGCTGATCAAGGCTTACGTGTGCAAGGCCGCCGAGTGGGTCACCCGCGAAGCCCTACAGATCCATGGCGGCATGGGGTATGCCGAGGAGTACGACGTGAGTCGATACTGGCTCGACGCGCGGGTGCTGTCCATCTTCGAAGGGGCAGACGAGACGCTCTGCCTCAAGGTCATCGCCCGGTCGCTGGTCGCAGAAGCGTCGTCGTGACCGACACCCGTCCGCTTGATGGCGTCCGAGTCATCGAACTGGCGCAATGGGTCGCCGGCCCATCGGCGGCCGGGACAATGGCCGACTGGGGCGCCGACGTCATCAAGATCGAGGCTCCGACCGGCGACCCGCAACGAGCGATGTTTGCGTCGGTTGGCATCGACAAGGCCATTCCGAATCCGAGCTTTGCCCAGGACAACCGAGGAAAGCGTTCTGTCGTGCTCGACCTGCGCGACGAAGAAGCCCGAGCGCAGTTCGAGACTCTGCTCGGCACGGCCGACGTGTTCATCACCAATGTGCGAGCCGACGCGCTCGAACGCCTCGATCTCGCACCATCAGATCTCTTTGAGCGCCACCCTTCATTGGTCGTTGCGTCGCTCACCGGCTACGGAGCTGTTGGCCCTGCCCGCGACGTGCCCGGCTACGACATCGGAGCGTTCGTTGCCCGCACCGGCCTGGCGAGAACGAACGCTCCAGAGTCGCATCCGCCGGTGAACCTGAAGTCGGCCATCGGCGATCACATGACGGGCATCACCACCGTTTCGGCGATCATGGCAGCGCTGTTCCAACGGGAACGGACCGGGAAGGGCATGGTCGTGGAGACCTCACTCTTCCAGACCGGCATGTACGGCGTGTCCTGGGACCTGAGCACGCAGCTCACCTTCGGCCGGTTGAGCCGGATGAAGACGAGAGAGAGCTACGACCAGCCACTGGTGAACAGCTACCGGGCCGGCGACGGGCGATGGTTCTATCTGATCGGCCTCGAGATGATGCGCCACCTGCCGGGTGTTTGCCGCGCCGTTGATCGAGAAGACCTGCTGGCCGACGAACGCTTTGCATCCGCCGGCGCCGTTCGAGAGAACCGCGAGGCCCTGATCGCCATCTTCGACGACACGTTCGCCTCGCAACCACTCGACCACTGGGCCGACCAGTTCGAGGCGAACGATGTCTGGTGGGCGCCGTGCCAAACAATGGCCGAGGTGGCCGAGGATCCACAAGCCCACGCCCTCGGTGCCTTCATCGAGACGGTCGACAATTCCTTCGACGGCGAGCTACCAAACGGCCCCATCCGAACCGTCGCAACACCGGCCCGCTTCGACGGTGAGGTCTTCCAGCCCCGCCGACCCGTCCCTGCCCTCGGCGAACACACCGAAGAAGTCCTCTCCGAACTCGACGAAGCCTGACCGCTCCGGGCACCGGCCACCCTCAAACGGTAGGGAGAGCTCTATTTCAGGACGTCGAGGGCCTCGATCGTCCGCTCCCAGGCCAGCGCCGAGTGCTCCGCGCTGTACACCTCGGGCCGAGTGTCGTTGAAGAAGGCGTGCTCGCCGTCTTCGTAAATGTGGAAGGTTGCATTCTTGCCGAGGCCGTCGAGGGTCGACGCAAGCTGTCCTGCTGCCTCCGGTCCAAAGAATCCATCCTTTTCAGCGATGTGGGCGACGATCGTTCCCTCGACAGCTGACCAGTCGGGCTGAGCGTTCTCCCAGGGGATCACGCCATACCAAGCAACGGCAACAGCGACGGCATCCGGCCGCTGGCACGCAAGCGTCAGCGTGAGACCGCCGCCCATGCAGAAGCCGGTCACGCCAATTTTGTCGTGGCCTGACTCGGTCCGGAGGAGGTCAACGGCGCCCGAGAGATCCTTGGCCGCCTGTCCCAGGTCAAGAGCCATCATCTCCTTGCCCGCCTCGTCTGGCTCATCGACGACCTTGCCGTGGTAGAGATCGGGCGCGAGAGCGACGAACCCCGCCGCCGCGAAACGATCGGTCACGTCCTTGATGTGATCGTTGAGGCCCCACCATTCCTGGATCACCACCAATCCCGGGCCGGAACCCGATGCCGGCCGAGCCAGGTAACCCGGTGCGGTGCTGCCATTGCTTGCGAATTCGACCATGTCTCCCATGGCGATGAGACTAGGCGCCATGACCGACCGGATGCCTGCCCTGTCCCTTGTTGCCACCCCTGGCCGCCGCCAGCGCATGGTCGACCTCGCCGTGGAGATCGAACGGCGAGGGTTCTCGGGCATCCACACCCCGAGCTTTGGCGACGCACTCGGCCTCTGCCTTTCGATTTCCCATGCAACGACCACCATCGAATTCGGGACGTCGATCCAACCGATCTATCTGCAGCATCCTGTCGCGATGGCCACGACCGCCGCCTACCTCCACGAAGTGTCCGGCGGACGATTCCATCTGGGGCTTGGCGTAACGCACGGCCCGGTCATCGAGCGCCTGGGTGTAGCAACAACGGGAAAGCCACTTTCCGAGATGCGGGCCTACGTCGAGGAGATGCAAAAGACCGGAGAACAGCAGGGTGGGCTTCCTCCGATCACGCTTGCGACGTTGCGGGACAAGATGGTCGGGCTCTCAGCCGAGATCGGCGATGGTGCAGTCTGGGCGAACGCTGCACGATCGAGGATGGCGCACTCATTGTCGCTCATACCCGAGGCACGGCTGGCGGCCGGCTTCTTCGTCGGCAATATGATCCCGACCGTGATCGATGATGACCTCGAAGCAGCGAGAGCACGCAATCGCAAGACGTTGACCGGGTACGTGGCCCTGCCGAACTATCGGAACTACTGGAAGGACGCCGGCTTCGAGGAGGAGATGACAGGCGTCGAGGCCGCAGGCCGCGATGTCGAAGCGGTGCATGCGGCAATGAGTGACCGATGGCTCGATGACTGCACGCTCTCGGGTTCAGCTACCCGGGTGCGGGATGGTGTTGATGCGTGGCTCGACGCAGGCGTTTCGGCACCGATTCTCGTGCCTTCCTCAACCAGCGGCGGCCAGGCCGTTGCGTTCCAGGAACTGTTCAGTGCGTACGAATGACATGCATGTGAATGACGTGGGTGTGAATGCGTTGCCGACGATTGACACAACACAGTGAGCACCCCACCCATTCTCGAGTTCGACGCGACGCGTTCAGCCATCATCGAGCCATCGATGTGGCACGATCCGCTCGACGAGATGCCGGCCAATGGTGTGATCACCTGGATGGCGGACGGCTTTGAGGCCTGCCTCGCAGAGAACGAGCATGCGGAGATCTACCACTTTCCGATCGAGTCCTCGGTTCTGTCAGTTTGGCGTATCGAACGCGAGGCGGGGCCAGTAGCGCTCGCCCTCGCTCAGGTCGGCGCTCCAATCTCGGCGATTCTCCTCGAAACGATGCATGCGCTCGGTGTGGAACGCGTCATCTCCGTTGGCTCAGCGGGAGGGCTGGTGGCTGAGCACCCTCCTGGGACCGTTGTGGTCCCCTCGGCAGCCATTCGAGATGAGGGCGTCTCGTATCACTACGCACCTCCTGGATCGCTTGCCAGCCCGGACAGCAAGCTTCAGGAACGACTTCTCGAATCGATGGCCGACAAAGGGATCTTGGCGACCACCGGAATCGTCTGGACAACCGACGCCTTCTACCGCGAGACCCAGGACAAGGTCGCCAGACGTCTTGACCAGGGCGCCATCGCCGTCGACATGGAGATCGCGTCTCTGGCAACTGTTGCGGCATTCCGCAATCTTGAATACGGCTGCGCCGTGTACATGGCAGACACGCTGCACAGCGATACGTGGGATCCAAGTGAGCTGGTGATCCGCAACACAGAGTTCCGGCATCGCCTGCTGACTGCCGCCCTCGATGCTGTTGCTACGGCGTGACGTTCAGAGCCCGAGCTGGCGGCTCGCAAGGTCTCGCATGATCTCCTCGGAGCCGCCGCCGATGGCCTGGACTCGAACCTCGCGATAGAGACGCTCGACAGTGTCACCCCGGAGATAGCTGGCTCCGCCGAGAATCTGGGCTGCCTCGCGGGCGCAGAACTCGAAGGTCATCGTGGCATCAACCTTGGCTTCGGAGATCTCGGCGACGGGGTCGTCGCCTTGGTTCAGCCGCCAGGCCAGGAGTTCGATCCACGCCTGGCACGCGTTGATGCGCCGATCCATCTCGACCAACTTGTGGCGGATGACCTGATGGTCGGCGAGGC
>CAZYLX010000110.1:0-8180 GCA_964648595.1 uncultured Acidimicrobiaceae bacterium | reverse complement strand
GTCGTCCTGATCACCGGCGAAGGCGAGCCGAGCGAGATCGGCTCTGATGTCGCCGACGAGCTCGAACGGCTGGGGTTTGCGATCTCGACTCGGGGAGAGGACACAGCCCTCGCCGAACGCGATGGTCGCAGGTTGGGGCTTCAGATCATTCCTGAACCGATGGCCGCCCTCGTTGGCGAAACGCTCCGATTTCCGAGTGCCACACCCGGCTCTGTCGCTCTCGATATCTGGGTCGACCTCTGATCCTCGGGCCAGCCTCGCTACATCACGTAGCCGGGGGCAAGGTGCGAATGCCGAGTTCTGCGAGTTGGGTCTCTTCGACTTCGCCCGGTGAGCCCGTCATCGGGTCGAGGCCGGACTGCGGCTTGGGGAACGCGATGACCTCGCGAATGTTCTCCTCACCAGCCAAGATCGCAGCCAACCGATCGATGCCGTAGGCGAACCCGCCGTGAGGCGGTGCGCCGTACTTGAACGGCTCGAGGAAGAAGCCGAAGCGTCGGTTGGCCTCGTCATCATCGATACCCAGCATCGCAAAGACTCGTCTTTGCAGTTCGGGGTCGTGAATTCGGATGCTTCCGGAGCCGAGCTCCCATCCGTTGAGTACGAGATCGTACGCCCACGCCCGGACCGACATCGGATCAGACTCGAGCTTGTCGATGTCTTCCAGATGAGGGTGGCAGAACGCGTGATGGCCTGGCTTTGGGCGGCCGGTTGCTGCATCGACACCCACGAAAAGCGGGAAATCCGTGACCCAGAGATACTCGTACGGACCCTGGCTGACCGGCGGCCGCGCCACCCGGTTGCGCAGCTCTCCGAGCACTTCGCAGGTCGTCATCCACTCGTCGGCGATGATGAGGATCAGGTCGCCCTCGGTTGCGCCGAACGCAGCGATCAGCGCGATCTTCTCTTCATCCGAGCAGAACTTCGCAACGGGCGAATCGAGGGTCAAGGCACCGTCGTCGCCGGCTGCGACCCTCATCCACACCATGCCCTTCGCACCGTTGGACTTTGCGAAATCGGTGAGAGCGTCGAGCTTGTTCCGGCCGTAGTCGGCGGAGCCACCAGGCAAGCAGATGCCCTTGATCGCCTCAGCGGAGGAGAACGCTTTGAAATCCGTCGATGCGAAAATCGGTGTGAGCTCGGTCAACTCGACACCAAACCGGAGGTCGGGCTTGTCGGAGCCGTACGTGTTCATGGCCTCGTGCCAGGTCATCCGAGCAACACCGTCGGGGCGTACACCGGTCACCGCTTCTGCTGCGTCCAGCACGCCAACTTCGGCCGCAGCGAGAACGTCGTCGACATCGACGAAGCTCATCTCCATGTCGAGCTGCATGAATTCGTACTGGCGATCGGCGCGCAGGTCCTCGTCGCGCAGACAGCGGGCGATCTGGTAGTACCGGTCGAGGCCGCCGACCATGAGCAGCTGCTTGTAGAGCTGCGGTGACTGCGGCAGCGCATAGAACGAGCCAGGGCGTTGGCGTGACGGGACCAGGAACTCCCGTGCCCCTTCCGGTGTCGATGGCATCAACATCGGAGTTTCGACCTCGACGAAATCCTGGGCGGCCATGGCGTTGCGAATCGCCGCGTTGACCTTCGACCGCACTCGCATGTTGCGCTGCATCCGGTCGCGGCGCATGTCGAGGTAGCGGTACCGGAGACGCACCATTTCGTCGACGTCGTCGGCCCGCTGATCGAGCGGGAACGGCGGCGGTTCTGCTGCAGAAAGAACCTCGACCGAGCATTCCTTGAGCTCGATCTCACCAGTCGCGAGTTCGGTGTTGACCGTGTCACCGGTTCGTGGCGTGACCGTTCCGATGATCTTGAGAACGTATTCGCTGCGAACATCGACATCGTTGGTGATCACGCATTGAGTGACACCGGTGTGGTCCCGGAGATCGACGAACGTGAGGTGCTCACCGTGCTCGCGGCGTCGATTGACCCAGCCGGTCAGGGTGACGACCTCGCCGGCGTTCGCTGCGGTGAGTTCTCCGCAGGTGTGGGTTCGCATCATGGGAGCAAGTCCTTCAGTTGTTGTGAGAGTTCGGAACGGGAAACTGTGGTCTGTTCGCTGTCGCCCGCCATCGGGCGGACGCTGACCGTATCGGCGGCAGCCTCGGTGTCGCCCACGATGACGGCGATCGGCGCACCGCTCTTGTTGGCCGCTTTCATTTGCGCCTTCATCGACCGGCCGTCGTAGGCCCGGTCGACCCGCCATCCTTCGGCCCGCAGCGACTGGGTCAGTTCGAGCGCTTCGGTGCCGGGCGTTGTGGCAACGACGAAGACATCGACGGTCGGTCGGATCATCGGGAAGACCGACTCGGCGTCGCACGCAAGGAGGGTTCGGTCGATCCCCAGGGCGAAGCCGACGCCGGGATCATCGGGTCCGCCGAGGTCAGCAACGAGTCCGTCGTAGCGCCCGCCGCCGCCGACCGCGTTCTGGGCCGCATCGAGTGCGTTCGAGGCGAACTCGAAGGTCGTGCGGGTGTAGTAGTCGAGGCCGCGCACGAGGCGAGGGGCCTCAGTGAAGGGAATCGCAAGGGCAGTGAGGCCGGTGATGACTCGCTGATATGCCGCAGCGGCATCGTCGGAGACGAAATCGATCAGCATGGGCGCCTCTGCGATCAGCGGGGCGTCGCCGGGACGCTTCGAGTCGAGGACGCGAAGCGGGTTGATCTCGAGTGTTGCTCGGCTCTGCTCGCTGAGTTCATCGATGCGTCCGCCGAAGTACGAGCGCAGGGCATCGAGATAACGCGGTCGATCCGCCTTGTCGCCAAGCGTGTTCACGAGCAGCGTGACCTCAGCCAGGCCGATCCTCGCGTAGAAGCGGCTGGCCAGCGCGATCAGCTCGGTGTCGAGGTCAGGGTCATGCGAGCCGATGGCCTCAGCTCCGACCTGGTCGAACTGGCGGTAGCGGCCCTTCTGCGCCTTCTCCTGTCGGAACGCTGGCCCGGCATACCACGCCTTCCACGGTGGTACCGGACGGCTCTGGGCGTAGGCCCGACACACCGATGCGGTGAACTCAGGGCGAAGGGCGATGCGCCGACCACCGTTGTCCTCGAAGTCGTAGAGCTCCTTCTTGACGATGTCGGTTGATTCGCCGATGCGAGTGAACACGCCGAGATCTTCGAACATCGGAGAAACAATCTGTCCGAAGCCGGCCTTCTCGGCTTCTTCGGCAAAGACCTCGACCATGGCGCGCATGCGATCGGTGTCCGGCGCGAAGAGGTCGCGCGTGCCGGGGAGCGCTTGAAACCGAGGGCGTGCCATGAGCGGTCGAGGCTAGCCCGTTCCATCGCGGCCTCCGGGCTCATTTCCCCGTCAACCGGGGGCTCACAGCATCGAAACTGAGGGTGACGAACCCGGGGTTTGTCACCCTCAGATGCGCGTGTGTTGGCCCCGGGTTGGGGCGAGGGCTCAGTTACCTCGACCGGGAAGCACTCGATACGCGTCGTACACACCATCGATCTTGCGGATGCTCCGCAACAGATCATCGAGGTGGGACGGGTCGGCGATCTCGAACTCGAACCGAAATCGAGCGATGCGATCCTCGCCGGTTGTTGTCGACGCCGACAAGATGTTGACGTGGTTGTCGGAGAACAAGATCGTTACATCGCTCAGCAGATGCGAACGGTCGTACGCCTTGACTTCGGCCGACGCAACGAAGTGTGTGTTCGAGCCGTCGACATCCCACTCGACGTCGATCAATCGATCGTTCTGATTGGTACTGAGCGAAATGGCGTTTGCGCAATCCGAACGGTGGACCGAAACGCCTCGGCCTCGGGTGACGAAGCCGATGATCTCATCGCCCGGAACCGGCGTGCAGCAACGGGAAAGCCGCACCAGGACATCGTCGAGCCCTTCGACGTGGACGCCGGCCTCATTTCCGGCCCGACGACGACGATGACGACGCGCTGTGACCGGCAGCGACTCCTCAACTCGACCTGTGGCAGCGTCGAGCTCCTTCGAGATCCTGGCCGCGACCGATTTCGCTGACACATGATGCTCGCCGATCGCGGCATAGAGCCCGGCATCGTCGCCATAGTTCAGCTTCTCGGCAACCGACGAGATCACACCGGCAGCAGCAATCTTCTGGACCGGGAGACCTTCACGCCGCATGGCGGTCTGCAGGTCTTCCTGCCCATTGCTGATTGCGTCCTCGCGCCGTTCACGGGAAAACCATTGCTTGATCTTGGATGCCGCCCGAGGCGAGCGAACAAACGTGAGCCAGTCGCGGGTCGGGCCGGCATCAGTGGCCTTCGACGTGAAGATCTCGACGCTCTCGCCAGAATGAAGAGGATCGGCCAACGACACCAAGCGGCCGTCAACCTTGGCCCCGACGGTTCGATGCCCCACATCGGTGTGGATCGTGTAGGCGAAATCGACGGGTGTCGCTCCGGCCGGAAGGGGGATGACCTCACCCTTCGGCGTGAACACAAAGACCTCGTCCTGATCCAGGTCGACCTTCAGGTTGGCCATGAAGAGGCCGGGATCGTTTGTCTCGTCCTCGAACTCGATGATTCGGTCGAGCCACGGCAGATCGACCTGGGTCGACCCCTGCGGGAGTTCCTTGTACACGTAGTGGGCGGCGACGCCGAACTCAGCCCGCGCGTGCATTTCGAGCGTACGGATCTGTACCTCGATCGGCTTGCCCTGCGGCCCGATCACCGTGGTGTGCAACGACTGGTAGAGGTTGAACTTTGGCATGGCCACGTAGTCCTTGAAACGCCCCTGCACGGGCTTCCAGGTTGCGTGAATCGACCCCAACGCGGCGTAACAGTCGCGAACGCTGTCGACGACCACCCGGATCCCGATCAGATCGTGGATCTCATTGAACTCCTTGCCCTTGACCACCATCTTCTCGTAGATCGAATAGAGGTGCTTCTCTCGTCCCGTTACCTCGGCCTCGATCCCAAGTTCTGCGACACGGCCGCGGACGTCTTCCAGCACCTGCGTCAGGTAGATCTCACGCTCGGGCGCCCGGACGGCGACCATGTTGTCGATCGTGGCGTACCGCTTCGGATGGAGGGCAGCAAAACTCAGATCCTCGAGCTGCGTCTTGACCTCTTGGATCCCGAGCCGATGGGCCAGCGGCGCATAGACATCGAGGGTTTCTCGCGCCGTTCGCTCCTGCTTCCACGACGGCATGCCGGCGATCGTGCGCATGTTGTGCATACGGTCGCACAGTTTGATCAAGAGGACGCGAACGTCTTTGGCCATCGCCACCAGCATCTTGCGGAACGTCGCTGCCTGTTGGGCTTCCTTCGAGTCGAATCGGAGGCGATCGAGTTTGGTCACACCGTCGACGATCGCCGCAACGTCCGCCCCGAACGCTGTCTCGATCTCGCCAAGCGTGAGCGGTGTGTCCTCGACAGCGTCGTGCAGCAGGGCAGCGGCGATGGTGATCTCGTCGAGCCCGAGGCCGGCCACGATGCCGGCCACCGCCAGCGGGTGCGTGATGTATGGCTCGCCGCTCTTTCGACGCTGGGGAGCGTGTGCCTCGGCTGCCATGTCGTAGGCCCGCTGAATGAAGTCGACCTGTTCATCTCGGCGGGGCCCGTCGAAGTACACGACGAGAGGGGCGATCTCATTGAGATCGCTGGGAGAATCGCGGCGCCAGGGAAGTACTCGTTCGACAACGGCCATCAGCCAACCTCCCACAGACTGTGAACGGCATGGGGCTGCAACGCCGTGCGACCCCCAAGAGCCATCAATTCGAGGACGGCCCTGATCTCGACGACCTCGGCTCCCATGCCCTCGACAAGTGATGCTGCTGCCGAGGCGGTGCCTCCGGTGGCAATGACGTCGTCGATGATCACCACTCGATCATCGGCAGCGATACTGCTCGCTTGCATTTCAAGGACGTCGGTTCCGTACTCGAGTGCATATTCGACCCGTGCGATGTCGCCAGGAAGCTTGCCTGGTTTCCGTGCGGCAACGAAGCCAACGCCGAGACGTTGGGCCGTGATCATTCCTGCCAAGAACCCTCGCGCCTCGATGCCAACGATGACGTCGATATTCTCCAACCCGGACGCAAGAGCGACAGCGCATCGAGACGTAGCGGAAGATGATCGCCACAGTGGCGACAAGTCCTTGAACCCGATGCCGGGCTGCGGGAAGTCAGCGACGTCCTCGACGACCTCGATGAGCCACCCCGGTGCTGCCATCAGTTGATCGTACTTGTCAGCACCGCCCCTTCCCAGCACGCCGCGCCGGAGTACAACACGACCTCTTGGGAAGCGGAACGATCCGAGAGCGGCAACGACTGATCTAGCGAGAGGCCTTTCGAGCGATCCGCTTCTCCCGCTTCTCCCGCTCAGCAGCAATTTCCGGATCGCGTTCTTTCAGGAGTGCGAGTACCGGGGCGGCAACGAAGATCGACGAATAGGTGCCGAGGATCAGACCGATGAACAGAGCCAGAGCGAAGTCTCGAAGCGTGGCACCACCCAACAGAATCGAGCCGATGACCAACATCGAGGCCACCGGAAGCACCGTGGTGATCGTTGTGTTGATGGAACGCATCAACACCTGGTTCATCGACCGACTCACGAGCGCGGTATACCCGTCGACGAACGCACCGGCGTCTTCTTGCTTCTCGAGCACCTTGTCGAACACGACGACCGTGTCGTACAACGAATAGCCCATGATCGTGAGAAGAGCAATGACCGTTGCCGGGCTCACCTCGAAGCGGAAGAGTGCGTACAGGCCGGCGATCAGCAAGAGATCATGGACCACGGCGACGACGGCACCGACCCCCATCCGCCACTCGAGACGCAACGACAGGTAGATCAGGACAGCGATGAAGAAGAAGACCAGTGCCCGTATGGCCTTCTCAGTGATCTGGTCGCCCCATGTCGGGCCAACCGCGTTGATGCTGACCTCGTCGACCGTGACCCCACCAAGCTCGGCCAGTTCCGCGACAATCGTCGCTGAGGATTCGAGCGCCTCGGTTCCTGTTTGGACGCGGATGAACGTGCCGCCATCGGGGTCGTCGACCCGCTGGATTCGAGCGTTGGCATCAGACACGGCACCGCGCGCGTCCTCGACCTGAATCGAGTCGGCGACCGGGACCTCGAAGATGCCGCCGCCTTCGAAATCGATGCTCCTGTTGAGACCAATGGTCAGAAGCAGGATGAGGGAGACGACAACGAGTCCGAGCGAGATCGGCAGGGTTCTTCTCCATATGGGAGCAAAATCGAAGTCGGCCTTGCCGTTGAAGATCTTCCTGATGGTGCTCATGCTGCGTCTCCTCGAAGGCCGAGCAAGCGGGGGTTCTTCTTAACGGCTCCGAGATTGGCGAACCAGGCGAGCGCCGGCCGCATGAAGAGGTAGGAGACAAACAGATCGAGCAGCGTTGCGACACCGAGGTAGAAGGCGAAGCCTCGCACGGCGCCGACCGTCAGGAAGTACAACAGGACGGCTGCGATCAGGCTCACGATGTCGGCTTTCAGGATCGTGCTGATCGATGTCTTGAACGCCCGCTCCACTGCCGTCGGGACCCTTCGCCCGTCTGCGACCGCGTCCTTCACGTTCTCGAAGTACACGATGTTGGAGTCGGCTGACACCCCAATGGCCACGATCAATCCCACGACTCCGGCCAGCGAAATGGCCAAACCCTGTGTTGCCCCGAACCACGAGATGATGGTCCACAGCATGAGACCCGACAGCACGAGCCCGGCGATGGCAACCAAGCCGGCAAGCCGGTAGTACGCGAGGAGGTAGAGGGCGACGAGACCGAGCCCGATGATTCCCGCCAGCGTGCCGGAGCGGAGAACATCGTCTCCGATGGTGGCCGAGACCGTCCGGGTGGCTTGGGCTTCCAACTCGACCGGGAGGGCACCGAAACGAAGCGCCGTGTTGAGGTCGCGGGCTTCCTGCTCGGTGAACGATCCGCTGATCTGGATCTGATCTCGCTGGAAGCTTGCCGCGTTGATCGACGGGGCAGAGATCGACTCGCCGTCGAGCACGATCGCGAGCCGTCCGGTCGGACAGACTTCAGTCTGATTGAAGCACTGCTGGGCGATGGCGTTGAAACTGTCGATGCCGTCTTCACCAGGCTTGAACACAGGATTGACCGACCATTGACGACCATCGAATCCGACCTCCGATGTCTCGAGTGCGCTGCCGGTGAGCAGCGAGGGTCCGAGACAGAGCGCTCCTCCCTCGCGACTCAGGAGCAGGAC
>CAZYLX010000109.1:0-8213 GCA_964648595.1 uncultured Acidimicrobiaceae bacterium | reverse complement strand
GAGGCGCACCGCCCGCACCGTGACGGGAGCTGTGCCACCGATGTCAGCAGGGAGCAGCAGTTCAACATCGGCCGACGTGAGCCCATCAATCTCTGGAGCCAGCAAGCCACCGGGCGCCGCTGGGTCCCACAACGCGAACCAAGAACCGCGGGCAGGATCAACCGGGACGAACGTGCTCACCAGGTGAGAAGGAATGGTCAACGCGTCCGGCACCGGGCCAGCATAGAACGAACACTCGTTCGAGTGGCGTTCGCCAATAGGCTCAGCGGCTCGTGTCTAGACTCTCCCTCCCCCGTGTCTTGGCGCCCAGCCGGCGATGATCGCTGACCATGTGCTCCTGCTCGGAGCGGATGAGACGGCTCGCCGGCTCCCCCGCGTCCTACTCGGACTCGTGTTGTTTGGCATCGGGATCACCCTGATGATCGAAGGCGATCTCGGCTTGGCACCGTGGGACGTCTTTCACAAAGGCGTGGCGCAACAGACCGGCTGGTCCATCGGTTCGATCATCGTGATCACCAGCGGCGTCGTGGTTCTCGGATTCCTGGCCCTCGGCGAACGGCTTGGTTTGGGGACCGTGCTCAATGCTTTCCTGATTGGCATCGTGGTCGACGTCTCGCTGCCGCTGATTCCGACCCCCGAAGCATTTGCTGCGCGCCTGTCGTTCACGATCGCGGGACCGGTGCTGATCGCCCTCGCATCTGGCCTCTACATCGGGGGCGGTCTCGGCCCAGGTCCGAGAGATGGCCTCATGACCGGCCTTGCGAAGCGAGGCATCGATGTCTGGAAGGCCAGGACCGCAATCGAGATGACCGTGCTCATCATCGGACTCTTCCTCGGCGGCACCGTGGGTATCGGGACTATCTGGTTCACCCTCGGCATTGGGCTGATGGTGCAGTTCTTCCTACCGCGCCTCAGCCTGCCGCCACCTCAGCGCTGAGGTTGCTCCGCCAACTGGTGTTGCCCGCTGCATCGGCTGCTTTGATGCCGTAGGTGTAGGTCACGCCGGGGGTCACATTGGCGTTGGCAAACGAGAGCACCGCTCCGTCGACCATCTGCCAGACAGGCCCGAAACTGCCGTCTGTCGACCGATGGATCAGATACTCAGTCACGCCGACGTTGTCGGTCGACGCGTTCCACGTGATCTCTATACCCCCTGGACCGACGATCGAGCGCAGCCCAGTTGGAGGCGATGGGCGCTCGGTGTCGACAGCGCCCCCACCGGCAGTGAGGGACGTCAGGTTGGTTCGCCAACTGATGTTCCCGGCAGCATCCCGAGCCCGAACAGCGTACGTGTAGCTCGTGCCTGCGCTGACCGACGTGTCGACCCACGACGCGTTGGGAGCGACCGTCGCGAACAACGGACCGAGGGTCCCGTTGGTCGATCGATAGATCAGGTAATTGGTGACCGCAACGTTGTCTGTAGAGGCCGTCCAGTTGAGCCCGATACCCCCGCCAGTGAGCGACGAAGTGAGACCTCGAGGAGTAGACGGGCGCTGATCGTCTGTCGCGCCTCCCGTGAACTCGGCTCGCAGGGTCGTGTTGATGGACGGAGCAAACTCGAGAGCCGGAGAAGCTCCCGCTACTGCTCCCGCGAGCCGCCATTGACCGAACCCGAGGGTCTGACCGCCGAACAACAAGGGATCAGACACAGACACCGACGTGGTGGCCCCAGCGGCCACCTGCCGGGTGAACGGCGTGTTCTCCTCGGTGGACCCGACAAGCACAGGAGCACCCGACGGTTGACTGGTCACGTCGACGTCGACGGTGCGGTAGTCCACCTGTGACGACTCGACGACACTGCCGCCCCCGGGATTGTTCACCGTCAAGATGAGTTCGACGTTGGACGGATACTCGTGATCGGGCATGACGAACGTTCCGTTGGCCCCGTCAACGGCCTCGAGTCCATGCGTGTGGCAGCCGCCGCCCGGGATGCAGTGATGCAGAATCAGCTCCCACGAGGCAGCAGTTGCCGGTAGTGGTTGGCCGTCGGCGCTGGTGTTGGTCGACTTGACCGCGACAATCGCCCCAACCCGGAAGACTCGTCCGGCGCTGGGCTCGGTGATCAGGGCAAGGGGTTCCCCACCGAACACCACCGTGGTCGTAGCCGTTGCCGCAAGACCCGTGTTGTCAGTGACGGTGAGGCGCACGGTGTAGGTGCCGTCGGCGCCGTACGAGAACGTGCTGGTCTCGCCCGTACGGTCGGTGACTCCGTCGTCGTTGACATCCCACGCGTAGGTCAAGGTGTCCCCAGGATTCGGGTCGAACGAGTTGGACGCATCCAAACTCACGGTCCGCGGCGACCCCCCGGCAACGGGCACAACGTCGAGGGCAGCGACCGGTGGCTGCGGCCCAGCCGCTGAGGAGAAGCGGAGGAGGCGGTCGCCAAGGATGTCGATGGCGTAGAGCGCTCCGTCTGGCCCAAAGGAAAGATCAACGAGTCCGCCGACTCCGGTGGCAAAGACACGGGGGCTCGCCGCGACACCGCCTTGGCCATCAGAGGGCAGATACCAGATGCAGCCGCGGGTGTAGTCGGTGAAGAAGAGGCCACCGTTCATTGCCGGAGTGCCGAACCCACTTCGGTTCATCGCCAGTCCCGAGATGCTGAGTCCGCCGTTCGAGCAGTTCTCGCCGGGAACGATCGGCGTGTTGCGCTGGTAAGAGAAGAGCGGTGGGTCGTGGTCGTTTGACGCGATGAGCGAACTGCAGATGTTTGTGGTCAACCAAAACGTGTTCTGGGTAGTGCCAGCTCCCTCATAGCAGGGCCAGCCGCCGTTCGTGAATGTGCCGGGCACGAACCCTTGGATCTCCTCACGGCCCGCCCCGCCGACGTTTCCGACGTAGTAGCGCCCCGTCGTCGGGTCGATGGTCGCCCGGAACGGATTGCGGAAACCGGTGGCCACCATGCGGGCGACGTTCGCCTCGGGGTCTGCCAGAAGCGGGTTGCCGGCGCTCGCTGCGAAGGATGAACGATTGACGCGTAACACCGAGCCGTGGACACCAGTGGGATCACTCCGAGTCAGGATGTCTTGGGATCGGGCCTGGCCCCCTTCGGTGGTTGGCGAGGTGAGGTCGGCTCCGACAGGACCGCCAGGGTCGCCACAGAGGTTGTCGCGTTGTCCGTACTCGACGAATGATCCGGTCGAGCCGTCACCAAAGGTCACGACCAGCTGACCGCTGCCGTCGAAGAGCAGATCGCCGATGGTGTGGAACGGGAACTGTTGACAGTGCCCCTCGAACAACACGGTCTCGGCACCTGTCGCCACATTGATCCGAGCCACCCGGCTGAGGGCCGGGCATCCGGTTGTTGTGCTGTTTGGGCACGGGTCGTAGTTACTCGTCGGTGTGCCGTACGCCGGGACCGAACCGCCGGCCGGCAAGCGATCGAGGGTGTATCCGACATAGATGAGATTCGAGTCGAAAGGATCGGCCGCGAGGCCGGTCAGGCCACGATCGCTGTTGTTGTGGACGCGCGACTGGAAGTTCTTGACCAGCGTCGGCGTTGGGTCGTTTGGGCCGTCCAGGGCCAGGACCCGTCCACGTTTCTCGCTGACATAGATCGTGCCGTTCGGTGCGAACGCAACCGACGTCGGCGAATCGAACCCGGTGGCAACTGTGTCGAGGGAGAAGCCATCGGGAAGGTCAACGGCCGCCCCGGCCGGAACGTTCAAGAACGCGCTGAACAGCATTCCTACCGTCAGTGCGATCCCGAGACGGAACCTCGATCCTCTAGACGCCACGCCACCTCCCCGCCAGCGGAAACTCTACACGCGCGACGCGGTCACCTTCGCAGCAAGCACACCAGCCAGTGCACCGAGCCCATGGCCCTCCCACGACACGCCATCTGTCGGAGCGACACCCGCGACAACGGCGCTGCCGTAGGCAACGATGGCGATCACTGCTGGCACCACGGGCCAGAGCCGACGCTCGTAGAACACCGACGCCACGAGGAACCCGAAGTAGCCGAACACCACACCACTGACACCGATGTGGATTCCCGGCCGGGCCAAGAGCCAGGTGGCAAGACCACCAACAAGGATCACGATGACCGTGACGGACAACCAGCGACGCCAGCCCCAGAGCGCGACCAAACCGCCGAGTACGAGGAACGGAATCGTGTTGGCGATCAGGTGGGGCCACCCGAGATGAAGGAACGGCGCGTACGCAACGCCGTCGATCCCGGAACGGTTGCGGGGCAGAATCCCATTGCCCTGGAGACGATCATCGAGCAGCACGGTGTCGACCAGTTCGATCGCCCACATCACCGCGATGGCAACGACAACGAGAGCGAGCCCGGTGGAGATGGTGGATGCTCGGCTGGAGCGCCCGCCATCGAGCTCGATCTCAGACGGGTCGCTCACCGAACTCAGGTGCTTCGGTGCGAGTGCGTTTGATCTCCCACACGCCGGGCACCTGAGTGAGCCCGACGAAGCTGTCCCACAGCTTCAGTCCGGCATCGCCGGACGGCGCTCGAGTGATCACCGGGCCGAACATGCCGACCCGATCGCCATTGTCGTCGTCCATGGCAATGATTGGCGTGCCGACATCGTTACCGACCAACGCCAGCCCGACGTCCATCCGTTCTGCGATGACGGAGTCGAGGGCATCGTCGGTCGCTGCCCCGGCGTGCTCTGGATCGAGCCCTGCCACCGTCAGCGCTTCCGCGATGTCGAAATCGCGATCACCATCGTGGTGGATCCGGGTTGCAAACTCCCAATACGCCTTGAACGCTGCGTCGTCACCGTCAGCGGCCCGCAACGATTCCATGACCCGAAGCATCTTGTGGGTCTTCTCGGCAGCCTCGAAATAGGGGCTGTCTGGTGGCGGATCGTTCTTCCTCAGAAGACTGATCGGCTGCCACGTGACGTTGAGGTCACGCTCGGGCTGAACAACGTCGACGACCCAACGGGCCGTCACCCAGCACCACGGTCAAATGGGGTCAACCCAGAAATCAATGTGCATGACTTCACCGTACCCTGCCTGTTGCCGCCAACACGCACCGGACAGCGGCAAGGAGCGTTCACCATGAAGGCCATCCAGATCCATGAAACGGGCGCTCCGGATGTCATGTCGTGGACCGACGTCGACGAGCCGAACGCCGGTCCCGGTCAGGTCGTTGTCGCTGTCGCCGCTGCCGGTGTCAACTACATCGACACCTACCACCGGTCCGGGCTCTACTCACTCCCGCTTCCTGCCGTGCTCGGTCTCGAAGGGGCAGGCCACGTCATCGAGATCGGGTCGGCGGTCAATGATCTCTCGATCGGAGATGCCGTAGCGTGGTCCACCGGTTTCGGGTCGTATGCCGAGCGAGTGGCACTGAACGCGTCGAGCGTCGTGCCGGTACCGGACGGGGTCGATCTCGAGACAGCGGCAGCAACGATGTTGCAGGGCATGACAGCTCACTATCTGGTCACCGACACACACCCGCTCGCTGATGGCGAGAAGTGCCTCATCCACGCCGGTGCCGGCGGCGTCGGCCTGATTCTGATTCAGCTCGCCAAGCAGATCGGGGCCGAGGTATTCACAACGGTTGGCACCGAGGAGAAGGAGGCGCTGGCACGGGCTGCCGGGGCCGATCATGTGATCCGCTACCGCGACGTCGACTTCGGTGAGGCCATCGAAACAATCGCGGGAGAACGTCCCCTCGCCATTGTGTACGACGGCGTCGGGCAGAGTGTGTTCCGACGAAGCCTCGACCTGCTGATGCCAAGAGGCGTCATGGCCACGTTCGGAAATGCATCCGGGCCCGTTGAGCCGATCAGCCCCCTCGACCTCGCGCCGTCGCTGTTCCTCACCCGCCCCAGCCTGTTCCACTACATCTCAACACGCGACGAGCTCCTTCGTCGCTCTGGCGAACTCTTCGACACGATCGCCGCCGGCACGCTCGACATCCGGATCGGCCATCGGCTCCCACTGGCCGAGGCCGCCGAAGCCCACCGCATGCTCGAGGGGCGAGTGACCAGCGGCAAGGTGATCCTCACCGGCGTGCACGACTGATGCTGAACGATCTCCTCGACAGTCTCGAGTCGATCTCGTCCAGCCCGTGGTTCTATGTCGCGATCTTCACGGTTGCGTTCCTCGACTCGATCCTGCCGATCGTTCCCGGTGAGACCACCGTGATCCTCGGCGGGATTGCGGCCGGTCAGGGAGACCTTTCGCTCGGGCTGGTGATCGCCTGCGGAGCGATCGGAGCGTTTGCCGGCGACAGCACGGCGTATGTCATCGGCCGAAAAGCCAGTGGCCCACTGCAGAGGTCGGTGCTGTCATCAGACACGTGGCAGGAGCGGCTGGCCGCCGCATCTCGGCAACTCGAGAAACGCGGTGGCCCACTCCTGATCACCGGCCGATTCATTCCTGGCGGGCGGACCGCCCTCACCTTGAGCAGCGGGATCACCGAGCGTCCGTACGGCTGGTTCGCTCGATGGATCGCCGCGGCCACAATCATCTGGGCGACCTACGCCGCCGGACTCGGCTTCATCGCCGGCGAGCGCTTCAACGACGATCACACGACGGCCTTCCTCTTTGCTTTTGGAAGTGCCATCGCTGCGACCGGTCTGATCGAACTGATCCGTTGGCTCCGCGACCGTCGAAGAGCATCAGCGAGCATCCGGGAATGAACCCCGGGTGGGCCCGTGTTGGAGCCGTCCATGACCGTGCCAACTACTGATGCCGAGACCGGCACCTACGACCTGCTGTTCTACTTCGACCCGGTGTGCCCCTTCGCCTGGCTGACCTCCCGCTGGGTCGAAATGGTGGCTGAGCAGCGGGACTACACCGTTGACTGGCGCTTCATCTCGCTCCGCATCCTCAACAAGGACAAGGACTACGAAAAGGAGTTCCCACCGGAATACGAGACCGGACACACGGCCGGACTCCGTCTCCTCCGTCTGGCGGCTGCGGTCCGCGACGCCGAGGGACGCCGGGCAATGGGACCCCTCTATGCCGCGATCAGCACGACGATCTTCGACGTCGCCGTGCCGTCGACAGCGCAAGAAACGCGAACGCAGTGGGGCACCCGTGACCACGTTCTGCCGATCCTCGCCGGGCTCGGCCTCGACGCAGCGTATGCAGACGCGCTCGATGACGAACGCCACGATCTCGTCATCGCGGCAGAGACAGAAGAAGCACTTACCCTTGTCGGCCGTGATGTCGGTACGCCGATCCTGGCGTTCGATCCGCCGAATGGACAGGCCTTCTTCGGCCCGGTGATCAGCCGATTGCCTGCGCCAGAAGACGCCGTTCCTCTATGGGACGCAGTGATGACACTGACGGCGCATCCTGGCTTTGCCGAACTCAAACGAAGTCTCCGTGAGCGCCCACAGCTTCGATCGTTCGGGATCGAACCGGGTGAGGCCGGTGTCATCGAGGACTGGCACGGGGGATCTCGGCGCCTCAACAGCGACAAGGGTTGATCCCCGCCATCTGACACGAGGTCAGCAGCGTCCTGCGCTAGTCACAGAGACGAGGGAAGACGAGGCAGATGACGCGGCCGTCTGTGGTCGTCGTCGTCGCCTCGGTGGTCGTCGTTGTCGGCGCCTCGGTGGTCGTCGTTGTCGGCGCCTCGATGGTCGTCGTTTTCGGTGGCTTGGTCGTTTTCGGTGGCTTGGTCGTCTTCGGTGCCTTGGTCGTTGTCGGCGCCTCAGTGGTCGCAATCGTCGCTGGTGTGGTCGTCTGCGGCGGCTCAGCTGTGGTTGACGGAGCCGTGGTCGGGGCCGCTGTCGTGGTTGGGGCCGCTGTCGTGGTTTGCGCAACCGTGGTTGGGGCCGCTGTCGTGGTTGGTGCGGCAGTGGTTGGTGGCCGCACGCTGCGCTGCGTCTGGGGTGTGGGCTGCGTCTGGGGTGTCGCCGCTGCTGGGGCCGTGGTCACGACGGTGTCGACAACAGTGATCGTTGGCCCGAGCGGACGGGTCTCACGACTGCTGGTCGAAACGGTGGACGAAGGAGCCGTCGTCGATGACACCGATGATGGTGTCGGCGGCTGAGTGGTGACCGACGAGGCGACCGCCAGTGTTTCCGTCGTGTCGTCTCCGAGCGGATGAAGCCCGAGCCAGGTCGCGACGCTGAGCATACTGAGCAGCGCCACGACGGACCAGCCAACGGCTGATCCAGGGGCGCGAGCACCGGTACGCTCCAGCGTTCGCTTGACATCCTGGCCAAGATTCTTAGCTGGAATATCGAGATTGAGATTATCGGATACTGGATTTATTGCTTCAATTC
>CAZYLX010000108.1:0-8243 GCA_964648595.1 uncultured Acidimicrobiaceae bacterium | reverse complement strand
ACTGCGGAGCGCCGTTGCCACGGGCCGACTGAACGGTCTCGCCGTGCGGTTGGGGTCTGTGGCGACAAGGCTGCGCGAGCACCCCCCGGATCTCGCTGTCGTTGCCGGCGTACGACGCGGCAAAGGCTTTGCGTTCAGTCGAGCTGTCGGCTGGGCCGACGTTGCTGCCAGCGCTGCCGGCGGTGTTGTTGTCGAAGTCGATGAGTCTGGGACCGATCTCGGCGGGCCAACGATCGACGGCCGGATCCTCGGGGTCACCCCTCGACCGCAGCATTCGCCCCTTTTTCCTCCCGCTCAGGATCCTGACGAAATCGATCGTGCGATCGGCCGCCATGTGTGTTCGCTCCTGCCAGATGGCGCGACGTTGGAGTTCGGCCTTGGCAAGGTCGCAGCGGGAGTGCTGGCTATTCTCGATCGACCCGTGAAGATCTGGACAGGACTGCTCGACGAAGGGATCCCGATGTTGCACGAGCGTGGCCTGCTCGCCGGCCCGGCGGTCGCGTCGTATACGTGGGGAGGAGGCAGCATCGACCGGCTCCATGAGTCTGGCATGTTGGAGTTGGTGTCTGCGACAACGACGCACGACATCGGCGTGATCTCGCAGGTCCCGCGTTTCGTGGCCTGCAACGGGGCCGCTCAGGTGGGGCTCGATGGCTCGGTGAACGTCGAACAGGTCAACGGCCGCACGATTGCCGGGATCGGAGGCCATGCCGACTTCAGCGCCGGGGCCACCCTCTCGCACGGAGGGATCTCGGTGGTCGCTCTGCGCTCGACGACAAAGCGAGGCGAGTCCACCATCGTTTCGTCGGTCGAGCGCGTGTCAACCCAGCGCAGTGATGTTGGGGTGGTCGTCACCGAGCACGGCAGTGCCGACCTGCGCGACGCTTCCGAGGCTGATCGAGCATTGCTGCTCGCATCGATCGCAGCTCCCGAACATCGGCACGCCCTGATGGCGACCACCGCCGACAGGTAAACGCCAACCACCAACCCGAACTGGCACGGATGAGTCTCAGAACTGAGAGTTATCCGAGACAGAACGGTCAGGTGGCGGTTGCTCCGGCAGGGGCGGCAGAGCTGAGGATGCCGTCGACCATTTGAACCTGGCGGTCTCCGTAGCCGAGCACCCGGTCGTCGTGGGTGACGATGATGGCAGCAACGCCCCGCCCCTTGATCTCACTTCGGAGCAGATCCATCACCTGCTTGCCGAGTTCTGAGTCAAGCGCTGAGGTGGGCTCATCGACGAGAACGAGCGGCGGCTCATTCATCAGCGCACGGCCAATCGCCACTCGCTGCTTCTGGCCACCGGAGAGTTGGGACGGGAGGTTGTTGCCCCTGCCGCCGAGTCCGAGTTCGTCCAGCAGTTGATCGGCGCGCTTCTTCGCCCCGGCGTCGATCTTGGAGTCGCCGAACTGACGGACCACCAGCAGGTTCTCCCGTGCGGTGAGAAATGGCACCAAGTTCACCGACTGGAAGACGAATCCGACCTGATCTCGTCGGAAGCGCGCTGCCTCTTTTTCGTCGAGATCGGTGATTTCGACTCCACCAACCTTCACGCTGCCCGATGTTGGCCGAAGGAGCGCACCAGCCACGGTCAGCAGCGTGGTCTTACCTGACCCTGAGGGACCGACCAGGATCAACATCTCGTCGTCATCGACGGTCAGGTTGACGTCGTTGAGCGCGACGACCTGTTGGTCGTCGGATCCATAGACCTTGCGGGCAATGCTCATTTCAAGTGCTGGCATGGTAATTATCCGATCGCTTCTGCCGGGTCGATTCGCAGAACCCGGCGCAGGCTGAAGAGGCTTCCGATGATGGCGGTCAAGATGACGCCGACGGCGATCTGGGCCAGTCGGGACGGCACGAGCCGCACCGGCAAGCCGGCTGGAAGGACGTTGATGAAGATGAGGCTGAGGCCAAATCCGAGAACGAGAGCGACCACGCTGACGCAGACAGCCTGGGCCGAGATGCCGGCCATCAGATCCTTGGTCCCGGCGCCCACTGCCTTGAGTACTGCGTAGAGCCCGATTCGCTCCAATGTGATCAGGGCGAAGAAGAGGGCGACAACCAGCAAGGTGACCACGTAGGTCAACAAGATGATTCCTTCGAACGTCGTCGACTGCTGTTGGACAACGGGCAACGAATCGACGGCACCGCTCGCCGTGACGGCGCTGATGCCTTCGATAGAGCTGAGCTCTGCTGCGAGGGCATCGAGGTCGGTCTCGGGGACGGGCTCGATCACGAGCGCTTGATTGACACCTTCAGGTGGCAACGCAGCCGGGTTGCCGGCTTCCACGATCTCGCGCCACCGCTCGGTCGAGACCCACACGGTCGGTGAGCCCTGGCTGAGGTCTTCCACGATCGCCGCCACGATCACCGGCTCCGAAGTGGCACCGACCATCAGTGTGTCGCCGATGGCGACATCATTGCTCTCCGCCAGTGCTTCGTCGACGACTGCACCATCGCTGGGCGGAGATGGGATCACATCGGTTGCGAGGTCGTATCCGAAGAGAACGATGTCGACGATCTCGCCGTCACTTGCGCTAGTGGTGGAGACGATCTGATTGAGCGCACCGACGGCGGCCACGCCATCGACTTCGGCAAGCTGGGAGGCTTGTGCTTCGTTGAGCTCTGACCGTTGGATCAGGTTTTCGCTCTGCTCCGAGAACACCAACAGGCGCCCCTCATGAGCGCGATAGGGGCCGGTCTGATTCAGTTCGAGACCATCGAGAAAGCCGCCGAGCACGGTCAACAGGACAACAAGCACCGTCAGAGCCACACCGACAGACGCAAAGCGTCCTGGCTGACGAAGCAACTCCTTGATTCCGATGATCATGGCTAGATCCCTCCAGACTGTGTCGCCTGCATGGGATCAATCGCCAGCACTCTGCGCACCGCACCCACCGAGGCCAACAGGCCGAGCACAACGATTGCCACCAGGCTCAGCGTGGTGGTCGTCGAGTCCAACGACGCACCAAAGACATCCCGAGTGAGCTGGAGCAGTCCGGCGGTGACCACTGTGCCGATGACAGCCCCTGCTCCGACGACGACGAGCACCTGGATCAACACCGATGTGACGACGTCGCGGCTGCTGGTACCGATCGCCCGAAGGAGGACGAGCGCATCCTGCTTCTGCACAGTGAGAATCAAGAAGAAGACGCCAGTCACGATCGCCACCACCAGGTACAGGAGCACATACAAGATGTTGAAGGACTGCGTGATCTGACCGACGCCGGGCAGCGCGTCAACGGCTGCCGACCGCTCCAGTGCCTCGATCCCGTCGATCGATTCGGTGAGTGACTCGGCCACCTCTGTGTGGTCGGCTCCGTCGACCACGGTGACACCAAGCAGCGATGGAGCGACCTCGATGGGAACGCCGGCCCGATTCTGTGATGCTGCGGTGAAGTCTTCGAAGGTGACGTACAGCGTTGGCAACAGGTTGAACGCAGCATCATCGGCCGTGCCAACAACCTCGAGATCGATGCCTTCGACCGAGACGGTCTGCCCAATCTCGATCGGATCGTCAAACCCCGAACCGCTGAACAAGGCCTCACCTGACGCCTGGGGGAGCCGCCCCTCGGCGATGTCGGCGGGAACCGAAGGCCCTGTTGGATCACCGCCCACGAGCTGAACGTCGATCTCGTCCCCCTCGGTGGTGCCTGTGAACACGCTCAGCCCGATCGGAGAAACCGAGGCCACACCAGGGGACGCACTCACCTCAGCGAGGACAGGCGCCGGAATCAGACTGCTGGCAGGGTTCTGTCTCGCTCGAAGGTCATAGACCAAGACATCAGCTGAGCTCGACTCGAGGCCTCCCGTGAGCCCGCTGGTCAGCGTTCCGGCAACGGCTTGGAAGAACAGAAGGAGGATCACCAGAAGTGACACGGCCAGGCTCAGCAGCGTGAACCGGCCAAGCGATCGACGAATCTCCTTGAACGCTACGTACACGGTCGACCAGCAACGCAGACACGGCCAATCGGGGCCATGGAGGCTTGACCGCTCTTTGTGTGCTCGATGATCTTCATTGTCTACGTTCTGTCTCGAGGGGTGACGATCCGCCATGTCGGGCGGTCGGCGACGGAACATAGCCCCCTGGCCGACAATCCACGACACCGAGCCCGCGGGCACCGACCGAACTGTCCCGGATAAGTCTCAGGACTGAGAACTATCCGGGACAGAACGGTCATGGCGATCGAATCGAAGCAAGCCGCGGCCCGGATCTAGGTGAAGCATCGCTCGAGCGTCGACAGGGCATCGCCGATCGGGCCTCGAAAGGCAACATGCTGGTCGGGGCGAACGATCAGACACGTTTGGGCATCAAGCCCAAACGTGTCGTCCCACACACTTGCCGGGCACTTCGTGACGACGAACGGCACTCGGGAGTTGCCGTCGCCCAGCTCAGTGCCCTCTCGCATCAGAACGGTTGGGATCTTCAGGTCGATGAGATCGAGCGTCGAGGCGCCCTCGGCGATCCACCCGTGCGGCAAGCGACCGCCAGGTCGAGTTGATGGCTCGTAGTCGCGAGCGGGTTCTTCGAGCACAGCAGGCTCGCTGCCGTCTGGAATGACGAGCGGACCTTCGTACGTGTGGCCGAGTTGCAGGCCGAGCAGGTCGAAATGAATGGCCTGATTGGCGATCGCCGCCTCAACGTCAGCTCGACGAGCCGGGTCGGCCAACGTGGCGTGCATCGCTGCGGCGGACTCGGCCACGTCGTCACCGAAGCCGAAGGCCATCGGTATCTCGATCAGTTTGAAGGCGTTGTGCATCGATTGGTCGCAGTTGAATTGCGCCACGGGCTTGCGTTCGGCCTCGTAGGTGTCGAGCAGTTCGGGGGCCAGCCAACCGGCTTCGACCCCTGCCACCTTCCAAATGAGGTTGTGTACGTCGGCCGCGCCGGTGTTGAGCCCCAAACCGCCGGTCGGGGGGAACCGATGCGCCGCATCGCCGACCAGGTACCTGAACTGTCCCGGATAACTCTCAGTTCTGAGAGTTATCCGGGACAGAACGGTTGGGTCACGAGCTGAGGTGTTGCAGGATCCGTTCGTACAGAGCGGTCGTGCGTTCGACGGATTCGACAGACACCCGCTCGTCGTTGCCGTGGAAGCGGGAGAGAAGGTCGGAGAAGCTGGTTTGGTCGTCGTAGAGACCGACGCCATAGACCGCTGTCCCTCGCTGGCGCCAGAAACGGCCGTCGGTCGCGACGGGCATGAGGGTGGGGACAAGGCTGCGGTGGCCTTCGAGGTCGTAGACGCTGTCGGCGATGGCCTGCCACAACGTCGTGTCGGTGGTGCTGATGGTCGAGGGGTTGTTGCTCCGTGACTCGATCTCGACGGCATCGCCGGCAGGCCCCATTGCCTGGCGAAGACGCTCGTCGACGGACTGGCGGGTCATGCCGGGCAAGGCTCGAATGTCGAGTTCCGCCTTGGCCCTGTCAGCGATGATGTTGGCCTTTGTCCCGCCTCGAGCCTGATTGGCGGAGATCGTCAGGTGGGTCGAGGCATGCACGTAGCTGGCGAACACCGGGTCGGTTTCGGCAATGACAGCGATGGCTTCGTCGATGCGATCGGAGTCCTTCAGTGCGCTTGTGAGGTCGGTGCCCAATCCAATGCCGTCAACGAACTCGGTCCATTGGGCGCCGGTGGTTGCCGGTGATGGTGCGGCGAGCAGGTGGTGCAGAGCGTGGACCAGCTTCTCGAGGGCGTTGTCGGTGCCGTGGGGCATGGAACCGTGGGCGGGCACCCCTGTCGTCTTGAGGCGGGCGAAGAAGCTGCCCTTCTCTCCGATCGCTACCGGAATCGCCCGGCTCGTGCCGGCCCTCGGATAGGCCACTTCGGTGAGCATCGCGTCGGCGCCGACCAGATCCCAATGATCCCTGACCAATCGGTAGGAGCCCTTCATCCCACCGGCTTCTTCGTCGGCCACCGCAGCGAAGATGAGATCGCCTCGTGGTTGCAGCTCGCCTCGGATGTATGGACGTACGGCGTGAGCGAAGGCGGCCGCGATGTTGAGCATGTCCACGGCGCCGCGTCCGTAGATGAACCCGTCGACGATGTCGGCCCTGAAAGGGTCTTGGGTCCAGCCATCTGGTTCGACGGGGACAACGTCGAGGTGGGGAACCAGGGCCAGTGACGGGGCGCCAGGATCAGTTCCCGCGATCCGATAGACGAGCGATTGGCGGCCCGGGGCTGGTTCGAAGATCTGACCTTCCACTCCGAAGAACTCTTGCAACGTGGCGACCGAACGGTGCTCCTGACCGCTCTCGGGCAGCCCTGTATTGACGCACTCATTTCTGATCATTGTCCGCAGGAGCTCGACGACCTCCGAGCTCATGGCGTCGTCCTTTTGATGGCCTGGTGGAGTCTGGCGATGGCGTCTTCGATCACTTCAGTGGGGGCACCGATGGTCATACGGGCGAAGCCGGCACCGTCTCTGCCGAACCAGTGCCCGGGGCTCAGTCCGAGCCGGGCCGAGTTCGCAAGCCAACTGGCAAGTTCGGGCGCTTCCATTCCGAGCTGACGGAAGTCGAGCCAAGCGAGATAGGTCCCCTCGAGCTCGACGAGGGGGATGTCCTCCGGGAGTTCGCTGCGCAGCAACGCAGCATTGGTCTGGACCAGGTCGAGCAGTGCGTCGACCCAAGGAGCGCCAGTGGAATAGGCGGCCTCGAAGGCAACGAGACCGAAGACGTTGTTGCGGGTCAGATGGAGTCGCGAACTCTTGTTCTCGAACACGTCGACGACATGGTCGGAATCAGTGATGACGAGTGTGTCGCAGACTCCGGCGAGGCCGAAGGTCTTGATGGGTCCGTGGAGCGCGGCCCAACGGACGCCCGCAGTCGTTGCGATCGTGGCGAAAGGCGTGAACGAGTGGGCGCTCAAGATCAGGTCTGCGTGAATTTCGTCGGCGATGACAAAGACATCATGTCGAGCGCAGATCGCAGCGACCTCGGCCAGCTCATCGGCTGTCCAGACCCGCCCGACGGGGTTGTGCGGATTGCAGAGGATCAGCGCCGTTGTTGTCGGGTCGGCGGCCTTGCTTTCCAGATCGGCGAGGTCGATTCGATAGCCATCGTCGGTGAGTTGCAGGGAGTTCCGCACCACTTCTCGCTCGGCGGAGGCCACCAGCGGTTTGAAGTCGGTGAACACCGGCGGCTGGATGATCACCCCATCGCCGGGTTGGGTCAGTTGTTCGATCAGCACGCCGATCGATGTACCGACGCTGGGGCTCACCAGGGTTCGCAGGCCTGATCCGTTCCAGTTGTGGCGCTCGCTCATCCAGTCCCAGAAGCTTTCGGCCAGAGCAGCCGGTCGGGTTTCATAGCCGTACCAACCGGTGCCAGCTCTGGCTTCGATGGCGGCAGTGATTCCCGCTGCGAGCTCGAGGTAGGGCTCGGCGATCCACAATGGCAAGAGTCCGTCGTCGCCGCCGAAGTGGCGGTCGAGACTCGCCGGGTCGACAGCCTGAGCGGTCGATGTCAGCAGCTGCCGCAGCGGACTGCCGGTCACGAGATCACTGCACAGACGTCGGTGAGCTGCATCTGATGATGTCCTGATGGGTTGGCGACATGGGCAAAGAGTAGTTGGTGTGATTTCTGAGGTCGATGGCGTGAGCAACCAAATCGCATCACGGGGCGGAGAGCGCTGTCTTGCGCCGTTGATCCGCTCTGTTGGTGAGCCAGCGCCGTACGGCGGGGATTCGTCCGATGAATCCAAGTGTGACCAGGACGGCACCGGGGCCGATGTCGCCGATGAGCACAACGTGAGCAAGAAGTGCAGCGGCCACGACGTAGGTGAGTTTGTGCAGCGTGCGCCACCGTTTCATGCCGATGGCTCGTTGCGACCGACGGCTGCTGGTCAGGAAGAGTGGGGTGGCGAGTGCAAATGCGATCGTTCCGGCGATGAGGAACGGCGTCGACAGCGCGGCGGCGAGTCCGGTTTCGAGGGCGAACATGGCGGCGTTGCTCAGGGCGAGCAGGAAGAAGGCAATGCCGAGGTACTTGCGGACGCGGACCTGGGAGCGCCCGGTGAGCCACTGGACTGGCGATGCGACGAACATCGCGCCGAAGGTGATCATTCCGGGGTTCTCGCCGGCTGCAAGAGAGAATTGGATCATGGCCTCGCTGGAGATGACCCCGAGGAGAGAGAGGCCGATTGCTCCAGTGATGAGGAGTGGGGCGATGGTGGCGAGGGTGATGACGAGGAGTTGGAGCGGTGTGAATCTGTTCCAGAGTCGACGGCGCCACCATGATG
>CAZYLX010000107.1:0-8275 GCA_964648595.1 uncultured Acidimicrobiaceae bacterium | reverse complement strand
TCAGGTGAACGGGTGAGCGTTATCCCTGACCAGGGAGCTTGTCGGTCAAGCCCTCGACCTGGTCGAGTGCATCCTTGGCCTTGTCGCCAAGACCGCCTGGCAGTTTGTCGCCGTGCTCCTCCGCGACGTCTTTGGCCTTGTCGACCATTTCGTCTGCGTTGCCGAGTGCATCTTTTGCATTGTCCATGATTCCCATGTCGCACAGTCTGGCACCCGGCGCCGGCTCGGAGGTGTCAAGGGTCGTCATGTCATCTCGAAGATGTGACGAAGTCATGTCGGCAGGAACCAGATGTGGTTCGCGTTCGCCAGAGCCGACCATGAACACGAACGCGACCAAGAAACTGATGGCCTTGCTCCTGGCCTTCGCCATGGTGCTTGTCGCCTGCGGAAGTGACGGCGATGACGATGACGCGAGCCGAGACAGCAGCGTGGAAGACGGGGCTGTCGAGGAGACGACAGAGGACGCAGAAGGCGAGTTCGCTCCGGCACCAACAACAGCGGCCGAAGACGACGCCGTGCGAGAGGAGGCGAGGGAAGAGGAGGCAACGGAGGAGGCCGTTGACGGTGCTGCATCCAACGAAGCGGCGACCGTCGCCCCTGACCAATCTCGAGACGGCGCGAGTGACGGGTTCTTCGGTCAAGACGAGGATGCGGAGGCCGAACGGACCGATGACAACACATTCGAGGACTACGGAGTTCGGCCATTCGTCGACACCCAACGGGATCCCTTCTCGACCTTTGCTCTCGATGTCGATACGGCCAGCTACAGCATCGCCCAGCAATGGCTCCGAGAGGGCCAGCTGCCACCAGCTGAGTCGGTGCGGGTCGAGGAGTTCATCAACTCGTTCGACTACGCGTACAACGCTCCGGGCAACGGGCTCAACATCTCGGCCGATGCCGGGCCGTCACCGTTTGACCAGGACAATGTCATCGTCCGGCTCGGGATCCAGGCCGAAGAGGTCCGCAACTCCGAACGTCCGGACGCCAGCCTGACCTTCGTCGTCGATACGTCCGGGTCGATGGACCGAGACAACCGCATCGGTCTGGTCAAGGTCGCACTCGAACGCCTCGTGACCGAGCTCGACGGCGACGACACCGTTGCCATTGTCACCTACAGCGGCGGTGCTGCAGTGCTCCTCGAGCCAACATCGGTTCGCAACCGTGACGAAATTCTCGATGCCATCGAGGATCTGCGGACCAACGGATCGACCAACCTCGAGGCCGGCCTCCTCCGCGGCTACGAGTTGGCTGACGAGTCGTTCATTCGAGGCGGCATCAACCGAGTCATCCTGGCATCAGACGGCGTGGCCAACGTCGGAATCACCGACCCCGACGGCCTCGTCGGACTGATTCGCGACGACGCCGATCGCGGGATCCAACTCGTCACGGTTGGCGTCGGTATGGGCAACTTCAATGATGTCACGATGGAAACCCTCGCCGATGATGGTGACGGCTTCTATGCCTACGTCAACGACGTCGAAGAGGCCGAGCGGTTGTTCAGCGATGATCTCGTCTCCACCCTTCTGACGGTCGCCATCGATGCCAAGATCCAGGTCGAGTTCGATGAGGGTTCGGTCGAGTCGTATCGCCTGCTCGGCTACGAGAACCGTGCTGTGCTCGACCGTGACTTCCGCAACGACGACGTCGACGCTGGCGAGCTCGGTGCCGGCCATCAGGTCACCGCACTCTATGAACTCGAACTCCGCAGCGACGTCGCGAACTCTGATCGTCTCGGAACCGTGTCGATGAGGTGGGAGAATCCCAACGACGGAGACGTGATCGAGACCCGCCTCGAGTTGACGGGCTCGATCATCGAAGATCGCTGGTCGGACACCGACGAGGACTTCCGGCTCGCCGTGACCGTGGCTGCCTTGGCCGAGGTCCTGCGGAACAGCCCGTTCGCCGGCGACATCGATCTCGAAGATGTCGCAGAGGAAGTCGACAACCTGGATGACTCGTCGTCGCTGGACGAACTTGCCGATCTGATCGACTCGGCTCGCCGTCTCCGCTGAGCCGGCACAGATCTGCCGCCCCGACTTCGGGGGAGGCAGATGTGGGGGAGGGGAGACCCCTACGTCAGGGCCGTCAGCACCAGCTTCATCATGTCGTTGAAGCTGGTCTGACGGTCCTCGGTACTCATCTGCTGATCGAGGGCGATGTGGTCACTGACGGTGCAGACGGCCAGGGCAGCGAAACCGAGCTCGGCGGCGAGGCCGTAGAGCCCGGCCGCTTCCATCTCGACAGCAAGGAAGCCATAACGTGTGAGCAGTTCGAAGACCCGAGTGTCGGGATCCGGGTCGTAGAAGAAGTCGGAACTGAAGATCGTGCCGATCTTCGGGTCGATCCCGAGCTCGGCGGCAGCCGCCACGGTGTCGGCCAACAGCTGGTAGTCGGCGACAGCAGGAAGGTCTCGGCCTTGGAGCCGGGTCTGGTTGCAGTTCGAATCGGTCCCGGCGCCGATACCCACCACCACATCGCCCAAGGCGAGGGACGGCTGCAATGCCCCGCACGAGCCGACTCTCACGATGCGTTCGACACCGAAGAACTTCACCAACTCAGTGGCATAGATCTGAAACGACGGAACACCCATGCCGGAGCCTTGGACCGAGATCGGCACACCGTTGTAGGTCCCCGTCCAGCCTTCCATGGCGCGAACATCGGTGACGAGGCGAGCATCGTCGAGGAAGGTCTCAGCGATGAATCGGGCTCGAAGCGGATCGCCCGGCATCAAGACCGTTGAGGCGAAATCTCCGGGTTCGGCACTTAGGTGAGGAGTGGTCATGGCTCAAGGATGCCAGAATGAACGCGATGGCGATGCGGCAAGACTGCAAACACTTCCAGAGCAGGGCATACGCGAGCGGGGACACGATGCGAAAGTGCTCACTCGACCTCGCTCCCGAGGCGCCGTGGAACTGCCCAGCGGATTGTCCGAAGTTCGAACGACGGCTTGCTGATGTGAACTGGCGCCATGGATCACTGGTCACACCAGTAACACCAGACGCCCCTCCGAGCGTCGGGGACGACCCGTCCATCGCAGCGTTGCTCGACTCTGCAGAGGACATCATCAATAACATCGGTCCCCAGGTCAGGGAAGAAGTCGCAGCGGAAATCGAGGCGGGCAAGCAATCGCGCTGGCGGAAGATCTGGCCTTTCGGCCGAGGCTGATCAGGGCGCTGATTCGACCCTTCACGGTCAAGGGGCATTTGCACTAACTCGATAGTGTTAATTCTCGTGAATGCCATCTCGTCTGCCTCGCTCGAGGCATCACCGTTTCCCGCCGACAACGACCGCCGAGCCGCTGCATTGGAGGCGGCTCTCGCCGCCGATGCACCATCTGCGGAGTCCGAGGAGTGGCGCTACAGCCCGATCGGTGATCTCGACCTGTCGTCGTATTCTGCTGTTCTTGTCGCGCCGGAGGGCATCGAGCCCCCAACCATCGTCGACAGCGGCGCCGACGACGTCGTTGCGAAGGTCACCATCGTCGACGGCTGGGTCACCTCGATCGCACACGGCCCGAAGTGGCCGGCCAAGGGTCTGACCGTCGAGATCGCAGACGGGCGCCTCACCGCCGGAGCCGAGCACCGCGAGGCTGGACAGCTCGACTTGCTGCACGAGGCGCTGGCGCCGCCAGCGCTCAACATCGCGGTGAAGGCAGGGGTCGTCATCGATGGTTCGGTCATCGTTCGTTCGCATCACACCGGTGGTGGCCGTGCTGCGTTCCCCCATGTACGAGTCGAGCTCGGGTCCGACGCTGAGGTGTCGGTCATCGAATACCAGACGTCCGACGCCGGAACCGGCCTGAGCGTTCCCCTCCTGGAGCTCAACGCAGCCGATGCTGCTCGGCTCCGCTACGTGACCGTGCAGGAATTGGGCTCCGAGCTGTGGCAGCTCGGTCGGCAGGTGTCGACCGTCGGCAGCCAGGCAACGCTGGTCAGCGGCATCGCCGCCTTCGGTGGCAAGTACGCCAGGGTGCGAACTGACACTCGGCTCGCAGGTCAAGGCGCATCAGGGGATCTGATTGCCATCTACTACGCAGACGGTGATCAGATCCACGACTTCCGGACCTTCCAGCACCACGACGCTCCGAACACGCTGAGCGACCTGCTCTTCAAGGGAACGATCGACGACACGGCGGGGTCGATTTACACCGGCTTGATCCACATCCACCCCAACGGCCGAGGCAGCAACGCCCATCAGACCAATCGCAACGTGAAACTCAGCAAGGACGCATGGGCGTGGTCGACCCCCAATCTCGAGATCGAGAACAACGAGGTGCGTTGCAGCCACGCATCGACGGTCAGCCCAATCGATGAAGACCAGCAGTTCTATTTGAACGCTCGCGGCGTGCCGCCGGTCACTGCCGACCGACTGATCGTTGCCGGGTTCTTCACCGAGGTGCTCGAACGTTTCCCCGGCGCTGGCATCCGTAGCGAAGTCGAGCGCCTCGTGTCCGAGAAGCTCGATCGGCGTATTGAGTCCGTCGCTGTCGGCGCCTCCGCATGACCACCGTGCGGGTCTGCGCTCTTGAGGACCTGGCTGAGAACGAAGCCCGCCGATTCGACATCGACGGGCACCGTCTGGCTCTTGTTCGTTTCGAAGGCGACGACGTCTTCGCAATTGGCGACAAATGCAGCCACGCTGATTACTCGCTGGCCGAAGGCGAGGTCGACGCTGCCGACCGCACCATCGAGTGCTGGAAGCACGGCAGCGTTTTCTCGCTCGAGACCGGAACTCCCGATTGCCTTCCGGCGACCAAGCCGGTGCGTGTCTATGACGTCACCATCGACAATGGCGAGATTCTTGTCGCCCCCAGGAGTGCATCATGACCGAACTCATCATCTCTGGCCTCGAGGCCTCGGTCGCCGGCAAACAGATCCTCAACGGCATCGATCTCACGGTTCGCTCCGGTGAGGTCCATGCGATCATGGGCCCGAACGGTTCCGGCAAATCAACGATGTCACATGTGCTGCTTGGCAAGCCTGGCTACGAGGTGACCGGCGGCTCGGTCACCCTTGATGGTGAGGACGTCTTGTCGCTCCCCACCTGGAAGCGAGCCCAGCTCGGGCTCTTCCTCGCGATGCAGTACCCGACCGAGGTGCCGGGCGTGTCGCTGCATTCGATGCTGACTGCCTCCTTCGAGGCATCGGGCACTGACATCGGCTCCATGAGTGATCGAATGCAAACCGAGGCCGAACGGATCGGGTTCGGTGCAAGGTTCCTGGAGCGCCCGCTCAACGTCGATCTCAGCGGTGGCGAGAAGAAGCGGAACGAGACACTGCAGCTCGGTGTGCTCAAGCCAAAGATAGCGATCCTCGACGAGCTCGATTCTGGTCTCGATGTCGACGCCCTGCGGATGGTCAGCCAGCGTGTGGAAGCCGCGACCAAAGAGGACGCCCTGGGTGTGCTGGCCATCACTCACTACAACCGTCTGCTCACCGAGCTCAAGCCTGACTATGTGCATGTGTTGTCCAAGGGCCAGATCGTGAAGTCCGGTGGGCCTGAGCTCGCGGTCGAACTCGAAGAGACCGGGTATGCCGAATATGCCGAGGAGCAGGCCAAGGCCGAAGAAGTCGCAAGCCCGTTCGCCTCCGGCGGCTTCGACGACTAGGCCTCGGCTTCTTCGAAGGCTTGGGCGAGGGTGTTCCAGCTGAGGGTGGCGCACTTGATCCTGGTCGGGAACTTGACCACCCCTTGGAGCGCCTCGAGATCACCGAGCTCGATGTCGTCGCCGACTCCATCGGCTTCGTCGAATTCGGCTTCGCTTCCATCGCCACCGACGTTTTCCTCATGAATGCTCATCAGTCGCTTGAACGCCGAGGTGATCTTGCGTGCTTCTTCGACGGTCTTGCCCTTGACCGCGGCCGACATCATCGACGCTGAAGCCTGCGAGATCGAACACCCCTGGCCGCCGATCTTGATGTCGCTCACGACACCGTCGTCGACATTGACATAGACAACGATCTCGTCCCCACACAGCGGGTTGAAGCCCTCGGTGCGCTGCGCCGGCGGTGATTCGAGCTCGCCCTTGTTCCGAGGGCTTCGGTAGTGGTCGAGAATGATTTCGCGGTACAGGTCTTCGAGTCCGGCCATGAAGTGCTCCGATTCAGATCGAGAAAAAGTCGTTGGCAGCGACGAGGGCGTCAGCAAGAGCGTCGACGTCGTCGGTGTCGTTGTAGATGTAGAAGCTTGCCCTGGCGGTGGCGTTCACACCGAAACGACGCATCAAGGGTTTTGCACAGTGGTGACCGGGGCGAACACAGACCGCGTGTTCGTCGAGCACTTGGCTGATGTCGTGGGCGTGGACGCCATCGAGTTCGATCGACAGAACACCGCCTCGGGCTGCCGGTTCGGCCGGGCCATAGATCGTGATGGCGTCGCCGAGGCGGTCGGTGAGCGTCCGGAGCGCGTAGGCCGTCAGCTCGACCTCGTGTTGACGAACGGCGTCCATACCGATGGCTTCGAGGTATTCGATCGCGGCAGCGAGCCCAGCTGCTTCGGCGATCGGCGGCGTTCCCGCTTCGAACTTGGCGGGCACGGCGTCTGGCCGGAAGCCCTCGGTCGTGACGTCGAGGATCATGCCCCCTCCGCCGAGGAACGGTGGCATGGC
Source organism: uncultured Acidimicrobiaceae bacterium (assembly GCA_964648595.1). Classification (GTDB taxonomy): domain Bacteria; phylum Actinomycetota; class Acidimicrobiia; order Acidimicrobiales; family SZUA-35; genus SZUA-35. Next base: position 1,668 of record CAZYLX010000107.1, on the reverse strand, counting down.
GTCGAGGAGTTCTTTTCGTCCCCAGAGCACGCCGATCCCGGATGGGCCGAGCATCTTGTGGCCGCTGAAGGCAATGAAGTCAGCGTTCATGGCAACGACGTCGGTTGGGAGGTGGGGGACCGACTGGCACGCGTCGACAAGGACGAGAGCGCCGGCCGCATGGGCAGCGTCAGCGAGGTGGCGGACCGGATTCAGGGTGCCGAGCACGTTCGACATCGAGGCGAAGCTCAGCAGCTTGGCTCCGTCGAGCAGACGATCGAGATCGGTGAGGTCGAGTTGCCCGTCGTCGGTGACAGGAATCCACCGGATCTCGATGCCCCGCTCTGCAGCCAGCATCTGCCACGGGACGATGTTGGCATGGTGTTCCATGATCGTGAGGACGACAACATCACCCTTGTCGAGGTTCGCTCGGCCCCAGGAGTTGGCAACGAGGTTGATGGCCTCGGTTGCGTTCTTGGTGAAGATGACCTCGTCGACCGATGATGCATTGATGAATCGAGCCGCCGCAGCCCGGCCGGACTCGTAGGCATTGGTTGCTCGTTCTGCCAACTGGTAGACGCCTCTGTGGACGTTCGCGTAGCCGGTTTCATAAAGGTGAGTCATTGCCCCCGTCACCTGATTCGGGCGTTGCGAGGAGGCAGCAGAATCGAGGAACACTAGTCGACGTTCTGAACCATCGCTCGCCGTCTGGAGCTGGTTCAGGATCGGGAAATCCTTACGGATCTCCTGAGGATCGAAGCCGCTCACAGGAAGCTCTCGTAGCCGTTTTCCTCGAGCACGGTTGCCAGCTCGAGGCCACCGGATCGGACGACCTTGCCGTCGATGAGGATGTGAACGTGATCAGGCTCGAGATGGTCGAGCAAACGCTGGTAGTGAGTGATGGCAAGAGCGCCGAGCGCCGGCCGGTCCTTGCGGATTTCTTGCACGCCCTTGGCGACGGTGCGGAGAGCATCGATGTCGAGGCCCGAGTCTGTTTCGTCGAGAATCGCGAACTCGGGTTCGAGCACGGCCATCTGGAGAATCTCGTTGCGCTTCTTCTCGCCGCCGGAGAAGCCCTCGTTGACGTATCGCTCCATGAACGATTCGTCCATGTCGAGCCGCTCCATCCACTCCATCAACGACAGTCGCAGCTCGAGGACGCTCATCTCGATGCCCTTCCTTGCGCTCAAGGACTGGCGGAGGAAATTCAAGACGCTGACCCCGGCGATTTCCTGCGGGTATTGGAAGGCAAGGAAGAGGCCGGCCTTGGCCCGTACGTCGGTGTCCCACGCGGTGATGTCGTCGCCGCGGAACAGGATGCGACCGCTCGTGACCTCGTACTCGGGGCTGCCCATGAGTGTGGATGCCAGTGTGGACTTGCCGGAACCGTTCGGACCCATCAGCGCATGGACCTCGCCCTCGCCGATGCTCAGCGAAACACCCTTGAGGATCTCGGCTGCTGTCTGGTTGCTTTCTGGCACCGTGCTGACGTGCAGGTCGTCGATTTCGAAGAGCGGAGTCTCGGACATGTCCAAGGATTGTAATTCTCGTTCGGCAATTGCACTATCCGCGTAGGAGAAATTCGTCAGGTATCGGCGAGGAGGGCCTCGGTGGCCATCGGGCCGGGTTCGATTCGCACCGCGACCGCCATGGCGATCCTCGGCGATGTCGTCAACTCCCTGCAGAAAC
>CAZYLX010000106.1:0-8313 GCA_964648595.1 uncultured Acidimicrobiaceae bacterium | reverse complement strand
TCACGATTCACGACTGGGAGGTCCCGTCAACGCTCGGCACCTTCATCTCCCGCCCGGTCGTGAATGCCGGGCGGCGCCGCAGCCAGGCCGATGGAATTCTCGACGGAGCGGATCTCGGCAGGGTCTTTGCATGGTTGCGCCCAAACGATCTGATCTGGAACTACTGGGTCAACAACTACCTCATGGGGAAGAACCCGGCAGCCTTCGACGTGCTGAGCTGGAACGTCGACTCGACGAACCTCCCGGCAGCGCTCCACAGCGATTTCCTCGAGATGGCCGTCGGCAACACCCTGGCCGAACCGGGCAAGACGATCTGCATGGACACCCCCGTCGACCTTTCCGATGTGAAGGTCGATGCGTTCGTGGTCGGCGCAGTGACCGATCACATCACGCCATGGCAGGGCTGCTACCCAACGGCCAACCTGCTCGGCGGCGCAACCGAGTTCGTGCTCAGTTCACAGGGCCACATCCAGGCGCTGGTCAACCCGTCTGGCAACCCGAAGGGCAGCTACCACACGAACGACGAAGCGGCGGCGGGCGACGCCAAGATCTCGGCCGACGAATGGCTGGACGGGGCGGAGCAGCAAGCCGGCAGCTGGTGGGATCACTGGACCACATGGCTCGGCGAACGCAGCGGGAAGCAGATCGCGGCACCTGATGCTCTCGGCAGCGCCTCGTTCCCGGCAGGAACCCCTGCCCCGGGCACCTACGTGTTCGACTGAGCTGATGCGGCCACTCCCCCACACGGGCTCCGAGCAGGTACGACGCCCGCCGCTGGTTCGAGTTTCGTCGGTCTCGATCGACGATGCTCTACTCGAGTCATGAACGAGCATGCGATGCGGTCGACCAATGTGTCGATTGGGCGCCAACGCATTCGGGTGATGGTCCAGAACCCGGGGGCCGGCAGCCCGCTGTTGTTGATCAACGGCATCGGGGCGACCGGCGACCTGTTCGAACCGCTGCGTGAGTTCCTCGGCGATCGGGAGACCATCGCGTTCGACGCCCCCGGCGTCGGCGGTAGCCCGGCAGCTATCTATCCCCCGACCATGCGAGGCATTGCTCGCCTGGTCGCCGGACTCATCCATGAACTCGGCCACGACCAGGTCGACGTGCTCGGACTCTCGTGGGGTGGAGCCTTGGCCCAGGAGTTGGCTCGAAGGCATCCCGATCGAGTTCGCCGATTGATCCTCTCGGCAACCATGCCGGGCTGGACGTCGCTGCCAGGTCGCCCAGCAGCGGTGTCGATCCTGATGTCGCCGGCGCGCTACTACTCCACCGATTACCTCCGTCGAGTTGCTCCGACGCTCTACGGCGGCATCATCGCCGAGCACCCTCGCCTGTTGACGGAACACGCACGGCTGCGCGAGGCCAGGCCTCCGACAACGGTCGGCTACTTCTGGCAACTGAGTGCACTTCGACGTTGGACCAGCCTGCCGTGGCTGCACCGGCTGCGTCAACGAACGCTGGTCCTTGCCGGCGACGACGACCCGATCATTCCGCTGCCGAATTCGAGGATCATCGCCAAGCGAATCCCGGACGGGCGGCTCCATGTCGTCCATGGCGGGGGCCACCTGTTTCTCTTCACCCGTGCCGAGGAGATGGCGGGAATCATCAGAGCCTTCCTGGCAACGGGGGCCGACGAGGCCGAACGACACCTCGCCGATTCGGCTACGTGATCAGCTCGCCGTAGAGGGGGCACTCGTCGTTGTCGCACGCGAAGCCGGAGCCAAAGGCATCCGCCGCGAGCGTCGTGACGCCGCACGCGCCACAGATCGGAGCTCGTTCGACGTCGATTGCGTCGGCGTCGGCATCGTCTGCTCCATCATCGTGACTGTCGAACAAGGCAGCCCCTCTCAGCTCGATAGCGAGTCCTTGCTTCCGGTCCATAGTCCGACACAGCGATCGGCGGCACAAGGGCTTCGGTCGATCGACTCCGGAGTTCACGTTCCGGAAGCACCGGCGGGCGTCCAAGAAGAAGGTGTGCCGCCGTTGTGCGAACGGCCCGGTCCATGTGCGAGTCTTTCGACTCCGCCGTAACGATTGCGGCACGCGCTCGGAAGCGCCCGACTCTCACGGAGATCGCCATGGATCACGCACGTCAGTTCTACATCAACGGGGAATGGGTCGATCCGATTTCGACCGACACGATTGCCGTCGTCAATCCGGCAACCGAAGAGGTCTTCGAGACCATCGCCGCCGGCAGCTACGAAGACGTCGACTCGGCTGTTGCCGCCGCCAAGGCCGCCTTCCCTTCATTTTCTCAGACCAGCAAGGAAGAGCGCATCGCTCTGCTCGAGAAAATCATCGAGGTCTACAAGACACGCATCCCCGACATTGCCGCCGCGGTGACTTCTGAGATGGGCGCACCGTCGGGCCTGGCAAAAGCGGCCCAGGCCCCGTCGGGCCTCGGTCACTTCATGGCAACCCTCGGTGCGCTCAAGGCGTATGAGTTCGAAGAGGTCATGGGAACGACCACCGTTGTCCAAGAACCCATCGGTGTTTGCGGCTTCATCACACCGTGGAACTGGCCGCTCAACCAGATCGCAGCCAAGGTCGCCCCGGCGATCGCAGCGGGCTGCACCATGGTGCTCAAGCCCTCCGAGGTCGCACCGCTCAACGGGATCGTGTTCGCAGAGGTCATGCACGAAGCCGGCGTCCCGGCCGGCGTATTCAACCTCGTGAACGGCAACGGCCTCGATGTTGGTGTGCCGCTCACCTCGCATCCCGACGTCGACATGGTGTCGTTCACAGGATCGACCCGCGCTGGAATCGACGTTGCAACGAACGCCGCGCCGACGGTCAAGCGCGTCGCTCAGGAGCTCGGCGGGAAGTCAGCCAATGTGATTCTCGACGACGTCGATGTTCCTGCCACGGTTGGACGCGACATGTTCGGCATGTGCATGAACACCGGCCAGTCCTGCAACGCCGGCAGCCGCATGCTGGTCCCGAACGCGATGATGGAAGAAGTGATGGCGGTTGCAAAGGCAACGGCTGAGTCGATTCCGGTCGGCGATCCAACCGCTGAGGGCATCGCCGTTGGTCCGGTGGTTTCCGAGGCGCAGTTCCTCAAGATCCAGGCGCTCATCCAGAAGGGCATCGAAGAGGGTGCCACCCTCGTCACTGGCGGCGTCGGCCGACCTGAGGGTCTCGAAACCGGCTACTTCGTGAAGCCGACGGTGTTCGCCAATGTCACCAACGACATGACCATTGCTCGGGAAGAGATCTTCGGCCCGGTCATCACGATCCTCGGCTACGACTCCGAGGACGAGGCCGTGGAAATTGCAAACGACACCCCATACGGCTTGTCCGGCTACGTCTCCTCGGCTGATCCGGATCGGGCCGGCGCAATCGCCCGTCGTCTCCGCACCGGCATGGTCCACGTCAACGGTGCCGGCCTCGACATCAACGCTCCGTTCGGCGGCTACAAGCAGTCGGGCAACGGTCGTGAGTTCGGCGCCCACGGTCTGAAGGAGTTCTTGGAGGTCAAGTCGATCTTCGGCGACAACCCCAAGCCTGCCTGATCCCAGTTCCACCCCGTTCTGTGTCGCTCCACCACGCATTCGTGCGGTGTGAATTTGTGCGGCTGGCGTGACACAGAACGGTAGAAACATCTCGTGACGTCTGCTGCCCGTTCGCTGCCTGCCATTCTTCGCAGCGGCGACTACTCCTCCAGTTGGCTCCGACCAGACACGATTGCCGGCCTGACTGTTGCCGCCATGCTCGTGCCCCAGGCCATGGCCTACGCAGAATTGGGCGGGCTCCCACCTTCGGCCGGGTTCCGGGCCGCGCTCGTCGCCCTGCCGATCTACGCCATTCTCGGGACGAGCCGACATCTCGGGATCGGGCCTGAACCGGGGACGGCCGTCCTGGCGGCGCTGACCGTCGCGCCGCTTGCCGGTGGGGATCCCGATCGATATCTGGCGTTGATGGCCGCGTTGGCAGGCATCGTCGGTGCGTTTTCGCTGCTTGCGGGATTGCTCCGCCTCGGCTTCATCGCTGAGCTGCTGTCAAAGCCGGTACTCATCGGCTACATCACCGGCGTCGGGTTGACCCTGTTGTCGAGCCAACTGGCGACGCTCCTGGGCGCCGACGTGACTTCCGGTGACTTCTTTGTTCGTTTCTGGGAGCTTCTCACCAACCTCGACACGATCGATCCCGTCACATCGGCGATCGGCGTCGGCACTCTCACCATCATCGTTGTGCTTCGTCGATTCCGGCCGACGGCCCCCGGTGCTCTCATCGGCCTGGCCCTCGCAACGATCGTTGCGTCAGCATTCAATCTCGACACTCCGACGGTCGGCCAGATCGACGGCGCCTTGCCCCAGGCATCGATTCCAGACGTCGGCATCAGCGATCTCGTCAGCCTCCTCGGCCCAGCAGCGGGGCTGTTGTTGATCGCATACACCGACAACATCCTCACCGCTCGATCGATCGCCATCAAGGAGGGCTACGCCATCGATCCGAACCGTGAGCTGGTGGCGTTGGGCGCGGTCAATGCTGCGGGAGCGTTCGGTGGTGGGTTCCCGATGTCGTCGAGCGCCTCGCGATCGATCGTGCCGGCAACGCTCGGCAGCAAGACGCAGCTGTCGAGTTTGGTGTCGTTCGTTGCGGTCATCGCCGTACTCATCGTTGGCAGCTCGCTACTGGCCGAGATCCCTCGCGCCGCTTTGGCCGCCGTGGTCGTCGCCGCCGCATTCGCGGTGATCGACATCGGCGGTTTCAAGACGCTCTGGGGTATCAGCCGGAGGGAGACGGCACTGGCGGCGATCACGTGTATCGCCATCTTGACCATCGACCTCTTGTTCGGGGTACTCGTTGCGTTGGTGCTTTCAGGCCTCGTGATGTTGCACCGGGTCGCACGGCCCCACGACGCAATCCTCGGCCAAGGCACCGGCCTCGATGGCTGGATCGACGTCAGCGATCAGCGGGCTCGGACCGAGCCAGGCCTCTTGGTGTACCGCTTCGACGCGCCGTTGTTCTTTGCCAATGCTGATGAGTACGCCAAGCGCCTGGTCATCGCACTCGAGCGCAACCCGAGCGAAGAAACCCATGTCATCCTCGACTTCGAAGGCATCGGCTCGCTCGATTCGACAGCGGCCGAGCGGCTGGAGCAGGTACACGAGCAACTGACGATGGAAGGGCTCACCATCGCCATCGCCCGAGCGAACGCCGAGGTGCTCGAGATCATCGAACGATCCGGGTTGATGGACGTGATCGGCGCCGAGCATGTTCATCCAACCATCAACGCCGCCGTCGCCGACTTCCGGAGCGGTATCAACTGACCAGCTCGATCACAGGTCTGCGGGCCTCGGTGCCCGTTGCTACGGTCCGGCCATGACCCCGAGTGAGATCGTCAACACGTTCATTGCGGCTGTCGAGCGGATGGACATCGAATCGGCGTGCGCTTTGCTCGCAGACGATGTTCGCTACGAGAACATGCCAATCGATCCGATCGTCGGCCGCGATGCAGTAGCGGCAACGCTCGGTGCCTTCCTGGCACCGGCGACCGCCGTGGAGTGGCCGGTCTTGCGGGAAGTGGCGGACGAGCGCTGCGTCATCAACGAGCGGCTCGATCGATTTCAGATCGGCGATGGTTGGCTGGAACTCCCGGTTGCCGGGTTCTTCGAGGTCAGCGACGGCCGCATCACCCTCTGGCGCGATTACTTCGACATGGGCGCCTACCAGCGCCAGATGGCGGCACTCACTGAAACTGGCTGACGAGATCGAGCTCAGGTGCTCGGCAGGTCACACGAACCGCTCGCGCAGTTCCGATCTTTGGTGGCTTGACGAACAAACCGCAACCCGATCGCAACGCCGACGAGGTAGATCGAGCCGACAACGAGGCCGACAACGAGCGTGTTGCGCTGCACGAGGGCACCGAACGCCGAGCCCCCGAGCACTGCGGCCAGAACGGTCATCGTGATCGGGAGGTGACAAGGACACAAAATGAAGGACCAGATGAGCCAACGCCGACCGCGACGTTCCAGTTCATCGGCAGACCCGTGCGAGTCGATTTGCTGATCCGTCATCGTCGAAGACATGTCGAAGTCATCGACCAGTCACTCGAGGATCTTGATGATGATCGGTCGGCCGAATCAGACGATCTCGACCGGCGGCACAACCGTCAGGTCAGCTGCTGAGCTCGTCCTTCGCCGCCTCGGCAGCTTCCGCTACATCGCCGGCTGCATATTCTGCCGCGTCCGCTACCTCGTCGGTTGCGTCTGCTGCCGCTTCAGTCAGGTCGGACGCTGCGTCGGTGAGATCGATGTCCTCGCCCTTGTTCCGGAGTGAGTCGACCTTGTCCTTGACCGCGTCGGTTCCCTTGGTCAGCGTCTCCTTGACCGTCTCGGGTGTGTGCTTGCTGATCTCGCTCGTGACCCAATGCAGCCCGCTCTCGAGTTTCGCGGGGATCTGCGATGCGACATCCTTGACTTGGTCGAGCTGTTTCATGATGGGGTCCTGCCGTTGGAGAAGTGCTTTCCCAATTACTAGCGCCATCGAGACCGTTGTCAACGGATATTGGTGACCGAATCCGGTCAACTTCCGACTACTTGAAGGTGAAACCCTGGCCCTCGAGGAAACCTCGCATGTGCGGTCGACTCTCTTTGCCGAGCAGCGAACTCATGTCTTCGCTCCACACTCGGTCGAGCTTCCCGCCGGTCCGCGCCTTGTAGTACGCGCGCATCCGCTCGTCGTAAGCAGCGATGCCATCTCGATCGTTACTCTGGTCATAGCGCTCTTCCTTGAGCGTGACCGAGAGTGGCAGGCGCGGTTTGAGGTCGGGGTCCTGCTCGGGCCAGCCGATACAGAGGCCGAACAGCGGGAAGACCTGCTCGGGCAATTCGAGTAGTTCGGTGACTTGGGCTGGATCGTTGCGGATGCCGCCGATGTAACAGATGCCGAGGCCAATCGACTCAGCGGCGACCACTGCGCTCTGAGCCGCCAACGCGCAATCGACGGTGGCGATCACGAAGTGTTCGGTCATGCCGGCGCTGAAGTCGCCGCCCGCCATCTCGCAGGCAACCGAAGAGCGGTGGAGGTCGGCACACCACACGAAGAACGCCGCCGCAGTCTCGACATAGGTCTGGCCGCCGGCAAGCGTCGCGATGGCGGAACGGGTCCCAGCATTGCGAACCCTGATGACCGTCGTGCCCTGGAGATTTGAAGAGGTCGCGGTCGACAGTCCTGCCGAGACGATGTCATCGACCATCTCGTCGGAGACCGGCTGGTCGGTGAACTTGCGAATCGATCGGTGGCTCTTCAGCAGGGAGATGGCGTCCATCCAGCGAGGCTACGAGAGCTCGGTCTCCACCAGAGAACCGTCACACGGTGTCAGCCGTTCGGCAGCAGGTAGTTGATGACGTCGACGGCCTTGTAGGACTCGGCTCCAGGCGCGAGGAACTGCGCGACGTGTGTCACCTCGTCGCCGGACGTGACCAGCATTGGCTCTCGATCGCCTTGGCGTTGAACCTGGCCAAGCCCAACGTTGGCGACCAGGGCGTTGCAGAGGCATTTCCTGTCAACCGTGTCGTCTGCCGTGCCGCCCTTGCGGACGTAGACATCGACAGGCTCCGCCGGGCATCGCCAACCGATCTCTCCGCTGTCGGTTCGGTACGCCGAACGGAGATATCCCAGCTCACACCCTTGGCGCGTCCTGCCTTCGTAGACGTCTGCTTCCGAGAGCGTTCCTTCGAGGTCCACGACCTTGAATGGAAAGCCAGAAGGTGAGGCGAGCGGATCGGTGAAGATTCTCGCTCGGTCCTGTCGGCTCAGATCAAGAACCCGGCGCTTGACATCGGAGTCGAATCCCGATTCCTCGCAGTACGCAAAGGCCGTTCCGACTTGCACCCCGGTTGCGCCCAGCTCCAAGGCCTCGCGAACCCGATCGGGCTCCGAATAGCCTCCGGCCAGCCAGAACGGAAGCCCGAGATCTGCGATGGCGGCGAGGTCAGGGACATCCCGATCTCCGTAGATCGGCTCACCTGCGTCGTTCAGTTGTAGTTTCCCGCGGGGTGGAGCGTTGTGGCCGCCTGCTGTCGGAGCTTCGATGATGAAGCCGTCGACCGGGACTTCGATCTTGCCTGCAAGCATGGCCGCCAGGACGTGTGACGACACGATGGCCAGAAACGCCGGCCGCTTCACTGCCGAGACGCGACCGCCCATCACCCTGGCAGGGTCGAATCGAGCCCGGAAATCGTCGTCTGCAGTCGCTCCCTGCACGTTGAGCCGCAGCTCAACCGATGAACCCTCCGCAAGCTTGTCGAGCAGCGCCGGGATGGCCTTCGGGATCCCCGCGCCCATCAGCACGTAGTC
>CAZYLX010000105.1:0-8339 GCA_964648595.1 uncultured Acidimicrobiaceae bacterium | reverse complement strand
CGGCGATGTCTGGACCGAGCACACCACGCATCACGGCCCCGTTCCCTGCACTGGCTGCCACCGCTGACCGCTAGATAACCAACCTTTACACCTGGAGCATAGTTAGCTTGTGATCATGTGTTCCCAGACGGGCACGATCTGAGGGTTGCGACTAGACTCACGAGATGGCCGAGTACACGTCCCCCGAGCATCATCCGGCATTCGAGGAGTACTGCGAGACCATCTTCGAGCTCAACGAAGACGGCCAGCGAGTGATTCAGGCTCGGATCGCCGAACGGCTCGAAGTGTCACGACCTGCGGTCTCTGAGATGGTGCGGCGACTCGTCGATGAAGGTTTGGTCGACGTCAACAAGCACGAGATCAGCCTGACCGAGAAAGGCCGAGAGCTCGCCACCACGATGGTTCGCCGTCACCGCCTGGCCGAGCGGTTCCTGACCGACATGCTCGGTTTGTCCTGGGCTGAGGCCCACCACGAAGCAGGCAAGTGGGAACACGTCATCAGCCCGGCAGTGGAGAACGCCATCGTGAAACAGCTCGATGATCCAACGACCTGTCCCCACGGAAACCCGATCCCTGGCTCCGGCTACGTCGAGCCTGCCCTGGTGCCGCTGTCGAGCCTGCCAACGGGATCCACGGCCACGATCACCCGCATTCCGGAGGAGCTCGAATTCACTCCCGGCCTGCTCGAGTTTCTCGAGTCGAACGAGATCGTGCCTGGCGTCGAAGCGACTGTCGTGACGTCCTCGCCCGATGGCACGACGACCATCGAGGTCGGTGGCTCGGTCGTTGGAGTCAGCGCCTTCACTGCCGAACGCATTCTCGTTGCCACGCGGGAGACCGCCCTCGTTTGAGCCAGGGTGTCGTGTGTCAGGGGTCAGACCTGGGGCCAGACGGGCACGCTCGTGCCGGAGAAGGCAACGTCAACTCGATCTCCGACCGTGAACTCAGGGCGCAGTGAGCGAACCGTGACGGCGAGGCCGGTGTCGAGTACGACGTCGTAGCGAACGTCGTGGCCGTAGTACTCCAGGTCGACGACCTCACCAGTGGCGCCGGGCTGGAGCGTGAGCTGTTCAGGTCGAACGATGGCAACGACATCGCCGCTTCCGAGACCACCCTCGACTGCGGGGTGGGCGGGGAGCCGGCCGAACTGAGTGGTGACGAAACCGTCGGTGTACTGGCCTTTGAGCCTCGCACCGTCGCCAACGAACTGAGCGACCCATGGGGTAGCCGGCGACTCGTAGAGTGTGGACGGCGTGCCAACCTGCTCGATCGCGCCGGCCGACATCACTGCGATGTGCTCACCCATAGCGAACGCTTCTTCCTGATCGTGGGTGACAACAATGGTTGTGATGCCAAAGGCAGCAATGAGCCGCTTGACCTCGCGCCGAATCTGCACCCTGAGTCCGGCGTCGAGAGCGGAGAACGGTTCGTCGAGGAGCAAGACCGATGGCTCCGGGGCCAGGGCACGGGCGACAGCAATGCGCTGGCGCTGCCCGCCAGACAGTGTTCCTGGCAGTCGCTGGCTGTACTCGTGCATGCTCACCAACTCGAGCATCTCGGACACTCGTCGATCGGGCTCAGCGTGGTGCCGCAGGCCGAAGCGCACGTTCTCCTCGACCGTCAGGTGGGGGAACAGACCGCCATCCTGGAAGACCATGCCGACGCGCCGACGCTCGGGTGGGATGAACGTTGTGGGGTTGGAGACCACCTGACTCCCGATCGTGATGCTCCCTTGCGACGGTGCCTGCAATCCGGCGATGGCCCGGAGCAGTGTGGTCTTTCCGCAACCACTCGGTCCCAGAAGCGCCAAGACCTGGCCGGCCGCGATGTCGAGCGTCGCATCGTGCACGACCGGCCCGCCCCCGAGTGTGACCGAGACGCCATCGAGCACCACTCGCTCCGCGGTGATCGCACCCTGAACGGGAAGTGATGGGCCGGCTGCAAGCACGATGTCAAGGGTACCGAACATTGGCGGTCGCAAACCAGTGGGCATGCCTACTCCGGTCGATTCACCCACGACCGTCGAAACGCCGCCGGGTTGCGCGGTCGTGGGGCTCGACGGGGCGAATCACATCCGAACGGCGAAGCACCAGCAGCCACGTGAGGCTCGCTGACAACGCAACCAGGATGACACCGCCAACACCGACCTCGCCGTAGAAACCGTCCTCGTAGGAGCCCCAGACCTCGGTGGCGAGCGTGCGAAACCCGGTCGGGGCGAGCAGCAACGTGGCCGGTAGCTCCTTCACGGTCGACAGCAGTACCAGACCCCCACCCGAGACCAGGCTGGGGCGCATGAGCGGAAAGTCGACTCTGGTGGCACGGCGAACGATCGATGGTTCGAGGAGCTGGCCAGACTCGCGAACGCTTTTGGGAACAGCACGAACGGAATCTTCTGTTGCGCCGAGCGCCTGGGCTCCGAAGTGGATGACGTACGCAGCAATCAAGAGGGGCAAGGTCTGATAGAGGCGTCCGACTACTGGAGTGTTGAGCGTCCAGAACACGAGCGACAGCGCGATCACGAGGCCGGGAACGGCGAAGCCACCGACGACAGCAATCGAGGCGACCTCACCCGACCGGGAACGATGTCGTACCAACATGGTCGCGAGCGGCAGCACAACGGCAACAGCAACGGCAGCAGTGATCACGCCGACCGTCGCGGTGTTGACCGACGCTTCGAGGAGTCCATCGAAACCGACATTGCCATTGGTCAACCCTCGCAACGCCCACGTCGCCAAGCTGGCAAGCGGAACAACGATGCCGAACGTGCATGTAGCGGCAATCACAGCCAGCGCGGGCACCCGCCAGGGACCGAGGGCGACCGGATCTGTTGGATGTGTCCGGATGGGTTCGTCCGTGGGGCTGGGGCCCCGTCGGCTCCGCTCGCCGATGACCACCGTTGTTGCCAGCGCAACCAACAGAAGCGACGCGGTGAACGACGTAGCCCGATCGCTCAACCGCGAGGCGTAGATGACTCGGGTGAGCGTGTCATAGCCGAGCAGTTGCACGGCTCCGAACTCACTCACGGTGTACAAGAACACGAGAAGTCCGCCCGATCCGATGGCGGCACGGAGTTGAGGAAGTGTCACTGACCGAAAGGTCTCGACGGCGGACCGTCCGAGTACGCGGGCGCTTTCCTCGAGCGTCGGCGACAGCGCCAGCAGGCGGGCGGCCACCGGCAGAAAGACGTAGGGATAGGTGAACAACGACAACACGAACCACGAGGGCCAGAACCCCCGGAACCGAGGGGGGTCAACCCCGACGACGCCGAGCGTTCCGTGCAGTACGCCGCCCTTGGTCAGTGCCGCGAGGAAGGCTGCAGCGCCGACGAAACTCGGCAACACCAATGGCAGAACGACCAGCACCCGGAGCCACGATCGGCCAGGAACATCGGTACGAACCAACAGCCAGGCCAGCAACGTGCCAAGAACGCCCGCGGTCATCGACACGGCGCTGGCCAGCAGTATCGTTCGACCCAGCGGAGCAAGCGATGACCGCAGCGTGGGTCCGAGTTCTTCGCCGAGCTGGAGGGTCCGCAGGACAACGAAGAAGCCGGGCAGGGCGAACAACACCCCGATCACATAGGCATGCACCAACATCCACCGATGTGGAGGTCGACTCCCTGAGGAATCGGTCCGGGTTCTCACCGAGGCATCGGCCTTCACGGCGCCGAGGCTACCGGTGGGCGGAGTGCGACGATTCTTTGGTCAGAGGATGGCATGGTCAGCCTTCGAGGCCGGCCTCGGCGATCAAGGCACGGGTGCCTTCCAGGCCATTTCCCAGAGCTGTCAGGTCGATACCGCCGACGTCGGAGAACTCAGCGGCCGGGAGGTCGCCCGATGGCTCGACTCCGCTGGCCAAGGGGTATTCGAACGTCTCGTCTGCGAAGTAGCGCTGGGCGTCCTCCTCCAGCAACCATTCGATGAGTTGAACAGCCTCGTCAGAGTGGTCGGAGCCCTCGAGGATGGCTGCTCCGGTCACGATCAGGACGTTGCCCGGATCCTCGAGCGCGAACTGGTGATTGCGCCCGGGATGGTCCGGATCCTCGTCGAGGAAACGGAAGTTGTAGTAGTGGTTCACCAAACCGGCATCGACCTCGCCACGACCGACAGCAGCGACGATGGCGTTGTTGTTCGCATAGCTCTGCACACCGTTTGCAGCGAGGCCCTCGAGCCACGTCAGGGTGTCGGCGTCACCAACGGTGCCTCGCATCGCTGTCACGAAGTCCTGGAACGAACCATTCGACGGAGCAATGCCGATTCGACCGTTCCATTCCGGAGAGGTCAGATCGAAGACACTCGACGGGAGCTCTGCTGCTTCAACCTGGTCCTGGTTGTAGACCAGGACCCGTTGCCGCCCGCTGAACCCAAGCCATCGACCGTCGGCATCTCGTACTGACTCGTCAACGAGACCGAGCAGATCGTCCGGTAACTCGGCGAGGCGGCCGGCCCCGTCGAGGAAATCAACTGCACCGGGGCTCTGCGAGAGAAATACATCGGCCGGTGTCTGGTCACCCTCTTGCTCGATCAGCAAGGCGAGGTTCGAGGAGTCGTCGTACTTGACGGACACGTCGATGCCGGTCTCAGATTCGAAGTCCTCGAGGATTGGTCCGATCAGATTCTCGGTTCGTCCCGAATAGATCGTCACGCTCGCTTCGTCGCTCGAACCGCATGAAGCGGCAATCAACGAGCAGACGATGAGCAGGGTCAGAGCACGTGGGATCGACAGCATCCGGCGAGCGTAGCGGTTGCTGTTCGAGAAATGTAAAGAATGCTTATCATTTCAAGGTTATCAACCTTGCCCCGTGGTGGCGGGAGTGGCCAAGCTTCGAGCGCAGCCCAGGAGGTCGACCCGGATCGAGGTTCCGACACCCAGTTCCGAGGTGATGTCCAGGTCCGCCCCGAGCTCGGCTGCCCGCTCTCCCATGATCGTCAATCCCATGTGGTCGCCGACGACGGCGAATGGCTCGAAACCCACGCCGTCGTCGACGATCGAGATGCTGACCACAGGAGAGTCGCGAAGATCGATCGTGACGCGTTTCGCCTTCGAATACCGCTCTGCGTTGGTCAGGGCTTCTTGCACGATGCGATAGAGCCCGACGACCTCGTCATTGGTGATGTTCTGCGTTTCGAGGTCGGCCGTCACGTCAATGACAAACGACCAGTCATCTCGGCCTGCCAGACGGCTGATCAGGTCTGCCAGATCGAGGCGGTCCAAGGCGGGCCGCATCTCGCGGAGCAGAGCGCGGATCTCGAGGTTCGCATTCGCCGCCAGCCGTTGCAATCGTTCGAACGCCGGTCGGGCTGGATCATCGTTGGCCAGGTACTCGAGCTCGGTCTCCACCGTCAGCGCAGTGGCAGCGAGGGTCTGCACGACGGAATCATGAAGATCTCTACTCAGCCGATCCCGCTCGGCCGCAGCAGCCATCGGAGCAGCCAACTCGGTGAGACGGATGTTCGAGACGACGGCGGCCGCCTGCTCGGCGATGCCGTTCAGCCGGTCGCCATGGTCGCTGACGTAGAAGTCGCTCCAGCGGCTCTCGAGGATCAGATACCCGATGAGAACCCCGCCCGTGGTCATCTCGACAGCGATGGACGAGAGCGCAGGGCCGAGTCCTTGAAGCAGCTCGCTGCTGCTTGAACTGCTGACCGGCTGGCCCGGACGCGTGAGGCTCCTGTGTTGTCTGAGTGTCTCGGTTGTGGTGTCGGTGTCGATCAGTTCGTAGCCGTAGGCCGTTTCGAGCCGGGTGACCTCCAGCCCGCCACGCTCATCAACAAAGACAATGGCCGCGAGATCACTGGCGACCAGATCCTGGACACCGACGAGGAGGGTGTCGAGCACCTTGTCGAGATCGAGGGTTCGGGACATGGCAGCCCCGATGTCTCGACGAACGTCGGCGTACTCGCGCAACTGGCGCTCTTCGGACTGCAGCCGCACCCGTTCGTCGACCTCTTTGCGGAGGTTCTCGTTTGCCCGCTCGAGCTGGGTTGTCCTCTCCTTGACCCGACGGTCGAGTTCGGTGAGGGCTCGTTGGAGATCTTGTTCGGCCCGGGTCTGTTCTGTGATGTCTCGGAACGTCCCGAGCACGCCGATGACACTGCCCCCAGGGTCGAACAACGGCGCCTTGTTGGTGGAGAGCCAGAGCTTCTTGCCGCGAGCGGTGATCAGCGGTTCGATGATGTCCGACATCGGCTGGGCTTCCGACATCACCCGCTCGTCCCAATTGGTGTAAACGCCGCTCAGACGGCCCCACGGCATGTCATCGTCGGTCTTGCCGATGAGGTCTTCGAGGGGCATTCCGGCGATCTCGGCGAACGTCTGGTTGCATCCCAGGTAGCGCGACGATCGATCCTTCCAGAACACAGCGGAGGACAATGAGTCCATGAGGGTGTGCAGGAGACCCTGCGCTGATCGGAGCTCCGGGCTTCCCTCGACAGGGCCCCGCAACAATGCACGGTAGAGATCGGTGCCGCCCAAGGCCATGACGGGCAAGGTAGATCGATGATCGATGGTGCAGCGACCACGTCACGCGATCGACGCATTCAGGGCCGGTGACGGTTCAGACCCTCGTGTTCTGGCCGGAGCCGGTCTTCTTTGTGCCGTCGTAGTTCGACAGCAGGCACAGCACTTCGCGATCGTCCAGCTCATCCCAGCTCTCTGCTGACGGCGAGAGCGTCGTGAAATCGTAGACGGAGGTCGCGTAGTCATGGCCAACGAAGCCGGAGAACGCTGTGAAGCAGCCCTCGCCAGCGGCTTCTCCCGTTGCGTCATCACCGGGATACGGGCCGTTGTCTGGAAGGTTGAAGGCGTAGTACACCTCGACGTCGTGCGGGCTCGAGCACGGCACGCCGTCCATCGATTCGATCAGTCCTGTCGTTGTGCCGTTCAGACAGTCGCCGAGTTGGATCCGGAAGGCGCCGACTTCGCCACTGGCCACGATCGCTCCATCGTCATCACGTGTGGTTGCGTCCTGGCCTCCGAGACCGGTGTAGCCGAGGCCCACGAGTCCGAGTCCAGCAACCGCTCCGCCTACAAGTCGTCCGAGTCCCATGCCTTCAGGCTTCGGATGACTCCTGTCGGCGCTTGAGGAAAAACCTCCGTGTCGCGTCCCGGTGGTCAGTCGCTCCAGCTACTCCAGCTGGCGTAGGCATCGACGGCGAGACGAGGCCGGGCGATCTGCGGTGGGGCTTTCTCCCCAGCCTGCGGCCAGCCAAGTGTCACGATCATGGAGGGGTCGACCCCGTCCGGGATGCCGAGCACCGCCCGCGCGACATCGGGATGATGAATCGTGACCGGGCAGCTGCCGAGACCCTCGGCGAACGCCGCGACCATCAGTTGTTGTGCGTGTCGGCCGACGTCGAAGAGCTTGCGAGGGCCAGCGTCGCTTGCGACTGTGACGACCACCACGACCGACGCTCCACTGATCCAAGCAGCAAAGTCGCCGCTGTCCTGCAGGGCGACCTTGGTGTCATGGTCGGTGACCACCACCAAGCGGACCGGTTGCACGTTCTTTGCCGATCCGGCCATCCTGGCGACATCGACGAGCCGCCGCACGAGTTCATCGGGAACCGGCTGGTCGGTGTAGGTCCGTGTGTCTCGCTTGTTGCGCAGTGCGGCGATCGTGTCCATCGTCTGAGTATCGCTGATCGCCGATCCTCAGCGCGCCGCCGACGCGATCACGGTCGCTGCTGCCCGTTCGCCGGCGTGGAATGCGCCCTCGATGTGGCCGGGGGTCACAGGCGACATCTCGGTTGATGCGAGGAGCAGGTGGCCATCCATCGCTGCCTCGGCAAATCGCGGATCACCGTAGGTCCCGTAGTCCGTCAGCTGCTCGACAAGCTCGGGCGACGTCAATGGTTCGCGGTGCCAGTCGTGGATCAGGACGCGTTCGGCATCTCCGGCCCTGGGCCCGAACAGGTCGATCAGCTGAGTGAGGACTTCCGTTTCTGTGACCGTTGGCTGCGTGGAGGATGTGGATGGTACGAAGCCGAAGAGCGCGGCGGGAGTGGCATCCGGCCCGCTCATGTCATGAATCTCTCGCATCGGACCGAGGTGGCTGACGGCAGCACCCGAGAGACCTGCGCCCCGCCAGAATGCCTCTCGGTAGACGACCACCACCTTCGTGATTGCACCCATCCACACCGGGGTGTCGGCCATCAACTGGGCCAATGGTTCGGGAAGAGGAGGTTCGAATCGGATGCTGCAGATGGCAGTCGATGGTGGCACGGCGACCACCACGTATCGGCTGGCGATCGCCCCGGTTGTCTGCGATGGCGAAGAAGACTCCGGCTGGGGGAAGGAGGAGACGAACGCGGTCGAAAGCGTGGTCGCGCCGGTTCTGC
>CAZYLX010000104.1:0-8360 GCA_964648595.1 uncultured Acidimicrobiaceae bacterium | reverse complement strand
CGACTCGTCGAGCTCGCGGAACCGGGCGATCCGGT
Organism: uncultured Acidimicrobiaceae bacterium; assembly: GCA_964648595.1. GTDB lineage: Bacteria > Actinomycetota > Acidimicrobiia > Acidimicrobiales > SZUA-35 > SZUA-35. Next base: position 8,325 of record CAZYLX010000104.1, on the reverse strand, counting down.
CCTCGTGTCGGCGGCCGTCCTCAGCGAAGCAAGCCACGCCGACCCGACGGTAGCCGCAGTCCCTCCGCGCACCTCGGTGCGCGAGTCGGGACTCTCGCCACAAACGGCGAAGTCCGGGCGTCGAGAAGCATCGAGTGCCCCGTGGCCGTAACCGCGTTCGCCTTCGAGGGCATAGCCGACGAGTAGCCAGCCCTCGGAGCGACTAAATGGCGCGTTCAACCCGACGTTCGCCTGCCCGTGCGAGGGACAGATACCCCGGACACGCTAGAAGTAGCGACCATCGGAGAATGTCAGTTCGCCACCGACAATCGTGGCATGCACCGCGATATCCGCTATCTCGACAGCTTCAGTGTGAAGCGGGTTGGCTCCGAGAACCGTGAAGTCGGCGTCGTACGTTCGCTTGATCGATCCACGGCGATTCTCATCGAAGCTGAACCATGCAGCATCCGAAGTAAAGGCCCGCATTGCCGTGGCAACGTCGACTCGCTCTCGAGGGTTGGAGTGGTTGACGGCAGCGTGGATGCCGAGGAGTGGCCGCAACGGTGTGACCGGTGAGTCGGATCCGAACGACGTCCTCACCCCCGCCTCAACCAGCGTTCGGATCGGATCGACGCACTCGGCTCGGCGTGCCCCGACAACGGCAGGGTATCCACCCCCGTGAGGCCAGAAGTGGTTGAACGCCGGCTGAACTGCCACTCCGATGCCAAGCCGTGCAGCCCGCACCGCCTGGCCGGACTCCGGTATCTCGAAGTGCTCAATCCTGTGCCGCCGGTGACCGGCGGCGGATCCGGAGAGGACAGCCTCATATGCGTCGAGCAGCTGGCGAATCGCGCGACTCCCGACGCAATGCAACGCGACCTGCATGCCCGCGGCATCGGCGGCCCTCACAAACGATTGAACGACCTCGTCATCGTGATAGAGCACGCCGGTCGTCGACGGATCGTCCGTGTACGGGGCCAAGAGTGCGGCAGTGTGCGGATCCACGTCACCGTCGAGTGCGACCGTTCCGCAACCCCCGATCTGTCGAAGGCCCAACTCGCCAACGGCATCGACATCGAAGGTCTCCGCGTAGGGCACGACGCGAATCGGCCAGTCGCCGCTGCTAGCGACGAGCAGCCTGGTCACGCGGAGCGGGTCCATCGAGTGGATGGTGGTGATTCCGCCCTCGACGGCAACCCGCATCATCGCATCAAGGCCCTTACGAACGCCAACCTGGTCGCCGAAGCGCTCCCACAGCTGGCTGAATGCCTCGGTATTGTCGTCGCCTGTCAGACTGCCCGCCCCGATAGGCCGAGAATCGGAGACGATCATCGCGGCTGCGCCTTCGTTGACCGCGGAGTCGTGACCTGTTCGCCCCATCACGTAGACGGCGCAATCGCCGGCCGCAGTGTCGAGCTCCGCCGGCGTCGGGAAGCGGCCCTCAGTCACCGCCGTCGGGTCGAGGCCGGTGGCAACGAGTAGATCACCTGGCGACAATCCCCCGGCCACGCCGGCGATGCGCTCGAGAACCTCTCCAACGGAGTCGGCTCCTGCGAGATCGCAAGCGAGAAGACCGAGTCCGGTCACGCCACCGTGGACGTGAGTATCGATGAAGCCGGGAACGATCGTGGCACCGTCGAGGTCCATGATGTTTGCAATCGGGTCCTTTCGATCGACGATGGAGTGATCACCAACGGCGGCAATCACGCCGTCGACCACAGCCACGTGCGAGGCCCGAGGCGCCTCCGGATTCATCGTCACAATGTCGGCATTCGCCAATATCAGGGTTTCCCATGGCATGGCCTTCGTTCGGTGGTCGCCGCTCATCAAAGTTCCTCGTCCCCGGTGAGACCCTCACCCACCAGATTCGCGGCGAGTACCGCAAGGAAGATTCCGATCCCCGGGAACACGGTCAGCCACCATGCAATCTGGATGTACTGGGCGCCTGAGCTGAGCATTGCGCCCCACTCCGCGTCCGGTGGCTGGATTCCGAGCCCGAGGAAGCTGAGCGCCGCCCCCTCAAGGATCGCCGCGCCGAGGCCGAGGCTGGCGAGCACAATCAGCGAACGCGTCGTGTTCGGAAGCAGGTGGCGCGTCACAACACGAAAGGGAGGGTTTCCAATGGCACGCGCAGACTCAATGAACGTCCGCTCGCGCAGGGAGAACACAAGGGCGCGCGATAGACGCGCATAGGACGGAATGAAGGCCACGCCAACGGCGATGAGCACGTTCTGCAGGCCGGGACCGAGGATCGCGATGATCACCAGCGCGAGCAGCACCCCAGGGAACGCCTGCAACACCTCGATGATCCAACTGATAATGCCGTCGACGTAGCGACCGAACAACCCAGCGATCACACCGAGAATCGTGCCGACAACCACGCCAATGATGGTGGCTCCGAAGCCGACCGCAAGCGAGACCCGGGCGCCGGTCACGAAACGTGAAAGGACGTCTCGCCCGAGATTGTCGGTTCCCATCGGGTGTTGCGTCGATGGAGCCTCGAACGCGTTGACCGGGTCAACCGCATTCGGCTCGTACGGCACCAACGATGGACCGAAGATGGCGGCAAGGATCAGGATCCCCAGGATCGCCACTCCAACGATCGTGCTGCCGCGAAAGCGCTTGACGGACAGAAGCCGCGGACCCCGAACGGCTGCAACTGCAAGTTGGGAGTCCGCCACAACCGTCCCGGAGTCTTGGTCTTGCGAGCTCACAGCCGGACCCTCGGATCGAGCCACGTGTGAGCGAGGTCTGTGAGCGTGTTGATGAGCACATAGGACACTGCAATGACCATGACGATTCCTTGGACCATCGGGAAGTCCTGCTTGCCGATCGCATCAATGGCGAGTCGCCCAATCCCTTGCCGTGCGAAGATCGACTCGATGATGACGGACCCGCCGAGCAGATAGCCGATCTGGAGGCCGATGATCGTGACGATCGGCACCAGCGCATTGCGGAAGGCGTAGTAGGAGAGCCGGCTCGCGCTGATCCCTCTGGCCCTGGCCGCAACGAGGTAGGGCGAACCAAGCACCTCCAGCATGCTCGCCCGGATGAGGCGCGCCAGGAGCGCGCCTCCCCCAATGCCGAGGGTCAGGGCGGGGAGGACCAGACCCCGCAGGTCGCTCGAGATCGACGCTGCAGGAAACCACCCGAGATTCACGGAGAACACGAGGATGAGGAGCAAGCCGAACCAGAACGTCGGAATCGACACGGCGCCCACCGTTGCCCCGGTGAGCACCGCGTCGGTCGAGCTTCCGGCCTTCAGCGCAGACACGATTCCGAGAGGAACACCGATCAGAATCGAGACGAGCATCGAGCCGATCATGAGCTGCACGGTGCTCGGGATCTGCTCGGCGATCGCCGACGCGACCGACCGCTTCGTCTGAATCGACTCACCGAGGTCACCGGACAGCACGTTGCCGATGTAGGCACCGATCTGCACAGGCAATGGATCGTTCAGCCCGAGCTCCTCTCGCAGTTCTTCGATGCGCTCCGGCGTGACCGCCTGGCGGCCGAGCTGCGCCCTCACGGGGTCGCCCGGCACCAGGTGGAGCATCGAGAACGTGAACAGCAGTACGCCGAAGATCACCCCAAGGGAGACGAAGAGCCGTCTGAGGAGATAGCTGCTCATGCTCGGGTTTCGTCGGTCATCAACCTCCCGTCGTGATGTTGGTCAGCCACGCATAGCCCTCGGAGTCGAACTGCCAGCCGTCAGCAGCCGGCTGAAGCAGCAGCACCCGGTCATACGTGTACAGCGGAATTGCTAGTGCATTGGACATGATGATGTCCTGCGTCTCTTGATAGAAGGCAGCCCGTTCGGTCGGATCAACAGCACCCGCGGCGCCATCGATCGCGGCGTCGAGCGCCGGATCCGCGAAACGCGTGAACGACGAGCCTTGCTCGATGTTCGCCGAGTGATAAACGATCCCCAGGACGGATGGGCTGCTGCTGATCCAGCCCATGTTCACGATGTTGTGCTCGGCTGCATTTGCCACCTCAAACACACCCGCGTCGTCGAGCTGCTGAAGGTCTACCGAGAATCCAACGGCGCTCAAATAGGCTGCGAAGAGCTCCATATATGGGGCCTCCCAGTCCGGTGACGCCGGATAGACGACCGTCAGGTCGACGCCATCCTTCTCGCGGATGCCGTCGCCATTGCTGTCAACCCACCCGGCTTCGTCGAGGAGTGCGCCCGCAGCTGCAACGTCGTAGCTGTAGAGCGATGCGGCATCCGCGCTGTAGGCGAATGTCGTCGGCGCGATCACATTACTCACCGGGGTCTGAAGCCCGGCAAACGCCGCCACCGACAACTCATCGGTATTGACTGCGCGAATCATTGCTTCGCGAACGAGAGGATCGTCGGTCGGCGCCTTCTCGGTATTGAGCATCATGTGTGACGGCATCCCCGGCGCCTGGTAGCTCATCAGATCCGCGCTACCGGCGTCCACAAGAGAAGCAACTTGCTGGAAGGGTGGATCCTCAACGGCATCCAACTCGCCGGTCTGGAACCCCGACAGCCTCGTCGAGGCTTCCGGCAGAATGCGGAACACCAGCTCGTCAACAAGAGGCGGCCCGTCGTTGCCGGCGAAGCCCCTCCCCCATGCGTACGCATCGTTGCGGACCAGGGTGATGTGATCTTGCGCGGCCCACTCGCCAAACACAAACGGTCCGGTGCCGACCGGGTTCCGATCGAACTCGTCGCCCATCGATTCGACCGCTGTCGGTGATGGGATAGCCATCCACATCCGACTCAAGTCGTTGAGGAATTCCGGCTTCGGAGAAGCGAACGTGACGGTGATCTCATTGCCTTCCACGGTCGTCGACTCGTAGTCGGCCATGATCTGGAGCGACGCGCCGAAACCATCGGTGAGGGTCGGGATCCGATCGAATTCGGCCTTGACGGCATCACCGTTGAACGGGGTTCCATCGTGGAACACAACGTCCTCGCGAAGCGTGAACGTGAACTCGGTGCCCTCCGCGTTGTTGTCCCAGGCGGTCGCAAGACCAGGTTGGAGTTCTCCATTCTGATCGGTCCAAATGAGCGGGTCGTAGATGTTCAGCATGACCTGATGGTCGGCGATGAATACCCCGTCGGCGGGATCGAGCGAAACCGGCTCTGTTGCGAGGCCGAAGGTGAACGTTCCTCCGGAAGCGGCGGGTTCTGCTGACGCAGTGGTTGTTGTCGTGTCTCCTCCGGCGTCGTCCGACGCGACCGTTGTTGTTGACTCGCCGGCGACCGTCGAATCATCGGTCGTGGAATCCTCGTCTGAGGTTGTACAGGCCGCCACAGCCATGCTCATCACGACGAAGATCACCAGTATCGCTGACTGCATCGTGATCACCCGTCGGTCTCTTGGTCTACGCATTGTCTCCTCCTAGTTGAGAGTGGGGTTCGGGTCGAGCCCGCTTGCTCGGTCGGTGTCTTGATCTGCCAACGAAGGCTCGTCAAGGGTCGGGAAGTGGCACGCCACCCAGCGTCCCTTCGAGATCTCACGGAAGGTCGGTTCCTCGCTCTTGCACACAGGGCGTACGACGGGACACCGAGTGTGGAAGCGGCACCCACTTGGCGGATTCGCCGGGTCGGGCCGCTCCCCTTCGAGCGTGGTACGGGTTCGCTCGCGCTCGAGGCGTGGGTCCGCGATCGGCACTGCGGAAAGCAGGGCCTGTGTGTATGGATGGGCCGGTCCGTCGAAGAGGTCGGCCGTCTCGGCCGTCTCGACGATCTGGCCGAGGTACATCACAGCAACCCGATCGGATACGTGCCGCGTAACCGAGAGGTCGTGAGTGATGAAGACATAGGACAACTCGTACTGGTATTGCAGGTCCCGCAGCAGGTTGAGGATCTCGGCCTGGATGCTGATGTCGAGGGCAGAGACTGGTTCGTCCAAGACGATGACCTTGCTGGAGAGGGCAAGTGCACGTGCGATCCCGACGCGCTGCAATTGTCCTCCGGACAGGTGGGCAGGTCGCCGGTTCAGCAGGTCTGAGGAGAGGCCCACGGTGCTCGCGAGTTCGAGAACGCGTGCCGGCATGCCCCGGCGTGACATCCCCATGAGGCGGAGGGGTTCCTCGATCGACTGCCGCGCGGTCATCCTCGGATTCAGACTGCCGTAGGGGTCCTGGAACACGATCTGGAGATCGCCGCGCAGCTGGCGCAGCTCAGCGCCCTTGACGTCGGTGATGGGGCGGCCGGCAAGGAATATTTCGCCCTCGTCCGGATCGATCAACCGCGTGAGGGTTCGACCAAGCGTGGTCTTGCCGCTTCCGCTCTCGCCGACGACTCCGAGCGTCTCGCCGATGCCGACGCGGAGACTAACTCCGTCGACTGCAACAACGTCGAGCCGCTTCCGAAACCCCGACCGTCCGGTGAATCGAGTCACGAGATCGCGCGCTTCGAGCATCGGAGGCTCATCGGAATGATCGACACGAGCGTGTGACTCGGCCTCGACTGCGGGCTCGTCCGTGAGAATCGAATCGAGCCGAAGGCAGCGGGCCTCGTGACCAGACTCACCGACAACGACGAGTTCTGGGTCCGCCTCCTCACAGATCGTCTCCGCGTACCGGCAGCGAGGTCGAAACACGCACCCTGACAGGTCGATGATGTCACCCGGCGGTTGCCCCTGGATCGGAACGAGGAGCGTCTCGCCGTCACCGTCGAGCCGAGGCTGAGAGTCGAGCAGAGCTCGGGTGTACGGTGAACGCCCGCCATAGAAGACATCGTCGGGCGTCCCCGATTCAAAGACCTGACCGCCGTACATCACACAGATTCGATCTGCGCCACCGGCGACCAATCCGAGATTGTGCGTGATCAACATGATCGCGACACCAATCTCGTCGCGGGCTGCGAGCAGCACTTCCATGATCTGAGCCTGGATCGTGACGTCGAGGGCCGTCGTCGGCTCGTCCGCGATCAGCAAGCGCGGCCCGTGGGCGAGGGCCATCGCGATCATGACCCGCTGCTGCATCCCCCCTGAGAGTTCGTGCGGGAACGACCCAAGTGTTCGTCGAGGATGCGGCAGGTCGACCAGATCCAGCAGGTCGGCAGACCGATTCTGAGCCTCCTGCTTGCTCATCGGCTCGTGAGCCCGCAACGTGTCGACTAATTGGCTGCCGATCGACAGCACCGGATTCAGTCCGGACATGGGATTCTGGAAGACCATGGCGATCTCGCTGCCTCTGATCTTGCGGAGCGATCGCTCGTCGAGTTCGGTGAGGTCCCGGCCGTCGAATCGGATCGAGCCGGTGGACTCCGCGTTCGGCGGGAGGAGCCCAAGAATCGAGTGTGCGGTGACCGACTTGCCTGAGCCGGACTCACCGACGAGTCCTAGGAATTCGGCCTCACCGATCTGGACCGATAAGTCGCGTACGGCTCGTACGGAACCGGCGGCGGTGGAGAACGAGACAGAGAGGTTCTCTATCGACAGCAGGGAAGGCTGCAGGCCGGCAGCAGTCTCCGCTGTTGTTGGTGTCGCAACCGAACCCGTTGGTCGGGATTCTCGCCGGGCGCCGCCGGCGTGTCCACCGGAGACACCAGCCGCACTGGCAAATCGCAAGCCTCCGCTAGGCATTGCTTCGGAAACGCCTGCAGATTGGTAGGCTTGCTTGATATTGGCCCGCATTCCTGAGAAACCTCAAGTGATCCACACATGCTAGACACGAACGGCCGCACGATCACACGGTTCGACAAGGCGCACATCGACGCCGTCGACAGGACAATCATTCGATACCTCCAAGAGGACGGCCGAATCGCCTTCTCGAAGCTGGCCCCTCGAGTCGGACTCTCCCCCGAAGCAGTCCGCCAGCGCGTCAACCGCCTGCTCGACGAAGGCATCGTCCAGATCGTTGGCGTGACCGACCCGCTCAGGCTGGGTTTCGCCGTGCATGCTTGGATACTGATTCGCGCATCGTCCGACCTCAGCGCGGTGGCGGAACGCATCGCCGAGATCTCCGACATTGACTTCGTGGTCATCACCACCGGCCGGTTCGACATCATGGCTGAGGCAATCTGCGAAGATGCGTCCCGCTTTCTCGAGGTGCTCAACGAACTGCGATCAATCGAAGGTGTCGCATCGTCGGAGGCGTTCAACTTCCTCCGACAGGTGAAGGGAACGTTCGAGTGGGGAACACCCGGCGAGGTCCGCGTCCCAGACCCTGCCGACCCGGCCCCCTGATCAATCCGAAGTGGTGCCTGGGCGAATCTGTTCGCTCGATACTGCCATCGGCGACTCGACCAGCATCACCGCCCCGATCATCCGAGCCGAGGAGCCCCCTGGGCCTCATCCCGATCTCGTCAAGCTTCGAGTCCCGAATGCCGATGCAATCGGTAGCAGCGAAGCGAGAAGGATC